>CAMWLD010000339.1 GCA_947175005.1 uncultured Ruminococcus sp.
CGAACAGCACCGCTTCGGTGTAAATCAGCGCAAGCTTTTCGCCATGAAAGGCGAGCGCCCTCACAAGCTTGTAATGTCCGCAACGCCAATTCCGCGAACACTCGGGCTGATAATGTACGGCGATCTGGATATTTCGATCATAAACGAAATGCCAAAGGGACGCATTCCCGTGGAGACCCATGCGGTCACAGGAAAGCTTCGTCACCGTGCTCTTGAATTTGTAAAAAAGGAGCTTGACAGCGGCAGGCAGGGCTATATCGTCTGCCCCAAGATAGAGGATAACGGAAATGACGACAGCGAGATACAGTCCGCAGTGGAATATATGGAAAAAATAACAGCAGGTGAACTGGCGGGCTACTCGGTAGGGCTGCTTCACGGCAAAATGCCCTCTGAGGAAAAGGACAGGATAATGACCGAATTCAAGGAGGGACGGCTGCAGCTGCTGGTATCCACTACCGTTATCGAGGTGGGTGTGGACGTGCCCAACGCCACTGTGATAATGATAGAAAGCGCCGACCGCTTTGGGCTTTCCCAGCTTCATCAGCTGAGAGGACGGGTCGGGCGTGGGCGGTGCAAATCTTACTGCGTGCTGCTTACCGACAACGCAAGCGAGGAAACAAGGGAACGCCTGCGCACCATTGCCTCAACAAATGACGGCTTTGAGGTAGCGGAGGCTGATCTGAAACTCCGAGGCGCAGGAGATTTTTTCGGCAGCCGGCAAAGCGGTATGGGTTCTCTTAAAATTGCCGACCTTAACAAATTCCGTGAGCTTCCCGCCGAGACCAACGCCGCCGTTTCAAAGCTTATGGCAAAAAGTTCCGACCTTTCCGCCTATCCGGGCTTGCGCTCACGTGCGGAGGAGCTTTTGCGGGAAAACGGCAGCGAGGGAATGAACTGAAAATTATACGAATACTTTTGTGTTTTGCTTAATAGAATTTTCCAAACACATTTTTTGAATATTCTTTTGTACATTTAAAATTTTAATAAATCGGAGGTAATCATTATGAAAGTTCTTATGTTAAACGGCAGCCCCAAGCCAAACGGCAACACCGCCGCCGCCCTTAACGAGGTGGGAGCGCAGCTGCAAAAGGAGGGTATTGAATACGAGATCGTGAATATCGGTGGGCAGCCCGTCCGTGACTGTATCGGCTGCGGACAGTGCAGCGAAAAGGGCTGCGTTTTCACCGACGACGGCGTAAACGAATTTATCGCCAAAGCGGAAGCAGCGGACGGCTTTGTTTTCGGCACGCCCGTTTACTACGCTCACCCCTCGGGACGTATACTCTCGTTCCTTGACAGGGCATTCTACAGCGGCGGCAGGGCGTTCCGCTTCAAGCCCGGAGCCTCTGTTGCAGTGGCAAGGCGGGGCGGAAATTCGGCGACCTTTGACTGCCTTAACAAATATTTCGGCATTTCACAAATGCCCGTGGCAGGGTCTACATATTGGAACATGGTTCACGGCTGCGTCCCCGGTGAGGCAGCCCTTGACGAGGAGGGAATGCAGACCATGCGCAACCTTGCCCGCAACCTTGCCTGGATGATGAAATGCTTCGAGGCGGGAAAAAATGCGGGAATATCACTGCCCGAAACCGAAACGGGCAGCAGAACGAATTTTGTCAGATAAGGGCTTTCTCCTTTTAACGGACAATGCCACGGCTTAAAAACGGAGGCAGGATGTAACTACACACATCCTGCCTCTTTAAATTTTATTCAATAGTTTTTATACCCAGCACCGCAAGGCTCTCATCATCAACCTTAGCGGGGCAGTCGCTCATAAGCTCGGAAGCGTTCTGCACCTTGGGGAACGCCGTAACGTCACGGAGATTATCCGCTCCGCACATTATCATGGCTATCCTGTCGAGGCCCAGCCCCATTCCGCCGTGGGGGGCAGCGCCGTATTTGTAGGCGTCCACCAGGAAGCCGAACTTCGCCTCTATCTCTTCCTTTGTCAGCCCCAGTGCCGCAAACATCTTCTCTTGGAGTTCATAATCGGTAATTCTTATAGACCCGCTGGAAAGCTCCGTGCCGTTGAGCACCAGGTCGAATGCCTTTGCAAATACCTTTTCGGGAGCGCTGTCCAGATACTGAATGCACTCGTCCATTGGCATGGTAAAGGGGTGGTGCATAGCGTCCCAGTGCCCCGTTTCCTCATTGTACTCAAAGAAAGGCATTTCGGTTATCCACAGGAAATTGAATTTCCCTTCGGGGATAATATCCAGCTGCTTTGCCGCTTTAAGCCGCAGCGCACCCAAGGAGCTGAGCGCAGTGCTTTTCTTGTCGGCAATGATAAATACCACATCGCCTTTTTCCGCCCCTGCCGCAGCCAGTATCTTATCCAGTTCACCCTCCCCGAGGAATTTTCCGAAGGAGCAGTTCGGAGCGTCGTCCACCCAGCGAATGTACGCCAGCCCTTTAACTCCGATACCCTTCACATATTCCGTCAGCTTGTCGATCTCCTTTCGGGTAAACGTTCCCGCAGCGTTCTTTGCGGTAATGCACCCTACCATGCCGCCGCTCGATACAGCATTTGCAAATACCCTGAAGCCGCTGTCCTTTACCGTTTCGGAAAGATCGGCGATCTCCATGCCGAAGCGTGTATCGGGCTTGTCCGAGCCGAAGCGGTTCATGGCTTCTGTATAGGTGAGACGGGGCAGCGGCATATCCACATCCCTGTCCAGAATATCTTTAAACAAACGCTTTATCATCCCTTCGACCATTTCCATAATGTCGTCCGTGTCCACAAAGGACATCTCTAAGTCTATTTGAGTAAATTCAGGCTGCCTGTCCGCCCGCAGGTCCTCATCTCTGAAGCACCTTGCCAGCTGAATGTACCTGTCAAAGCCCGAAACCATAAGCAGCTGCTTGTATATCTGCGGAGACTGGGGCAGTGCGTAAAAGCTGCCCTTGTGCACTCTCGAGGGCACTAAATAATCCCTTGCCCCCTCGGGAGTGGATTTTATCATCATGGGCGTTTCTATCTCGATAAATCCGTTCTCGTAAAAATAATCCCTTGCAGTCTTTGCGATCTTCGAGCGCATTATGATGTTCCTCTG
>CAMWLD010000340.1 GCA_947175005.1 uncultured Ruminococcus sp.
CTTTGGAATTTGTCAGACCCAGCCGCCCGTAAATGCGGATGCAGTGGGTGTCCGCCACAATTGCGGGCTTCCCGTGAATATCTCCCATAATAAGGTTTGCGGTCTTGCGGCCTATCCCCGACAGCTTTGTCAGTTCCTCGATACTGTCGGGAATAACGCCTCCCAGATCGTAATAAAGAGCCTTTGTCATCAGGGAAATACTGTGAGCTTTGGTTTTGAACAAACCGCAGGGGCGGATTATCTCGGCAATATCATCTTCATTAGCCTCCGCAAAGCTTTGCAGGGTAGGGTACTTTTTAAAAAGCTCCTTTGTAACAATATTCACCCTTGCGTCGGTGCACTGAGCGGAAAGCCGCCCCGCTATCATCAGCTCGTAAGGGTGGGAATATTCCAAAGAGCATTTTGCGTCGGGATATATCCCCTCCAAGGCCTTGACAATTTCCGCAGCCCGTTCTCTTTTTTTCGACATTTTGGGCATACAAAGCACCTCCCAAAAATTTCATACAGCCCTGTCGGTCATGCGAAAAGTTATCCCAAAGCATTATTAATTAATCATGCCTCGGCATACTCCGTCTCTCCGCCGCGATCGCGATAAGCTGCATTAAAACCATATGCTGTCTGTCCGCTTTAAGACTGGCAGCCCGCTGTATGTCCTCATCGCTGTGGACCTTTACTATTATGGGGCGTATATCGTCCATGGCACGAATGGTTATCTCTGCCCTGCACCGTTCGCATTTGCATATGTTGAACCGCTCTATTACCTTCGGCAGCCACCGGGAAACAAGCTCGGAGGTAACGTTTATCTGTGTCCTGCCGTCCCTGTCCCGAACGACCTTGGGCGGTTCGATTTCCTCCCCTGCCTTTATTATTTCCTCCTTGAATTCCTCATCAAGTATGGGATTGGAGGCAGGCATCCCCGTCAGCATTTGCATAAGCTGTGGGGTCTTGTGTGTTTTTGGCGTTGAAATACTGATCACGACCTAACTTTAAATGTGAACCTTTTGTTCACAAAATAATTTCGTGTAATTTTTCTCCCGGGAAATTCATTTCGGAAAAGAACCTCCCATTATATTTTTGCCAACCGAAAAAGTTTTAACCCTTGTCCCCCGAAAGCAGATCGGGATAAAGCTCCATAGCAAGCTTTGTATATTCCCTTGCCGCCCTGCACCGCGGGGAATACTGGGTAATGGTCTGCTGGTGGGCAGGGGCTTCCGCAGCGGCAATGCAGCTTGATATTTTCGTGTCGAATATTTTCGTTCCCAGCTGTCCCGCAATTATCTCCGCCATTTGCGCCACTTCCTCGCTCAGAAGATATTTCGGGCTGTACTTGGTAAGCAGTATCCCCCGCACATTAAGATTTTTATTGTAAAATTTCTTTACCGCCATGATCGTGTCCTTGACCTGGGCTATTCCTTGCAGGGAAAGTATCTCCGCAGTCATGGGGATAATAAGGTCATTGGCAGCGGTGTAAGCGTTAATGGTGAGAATTGACAGGGCAGGGGGAGTGTCGATTATCACAGCGTCATAATCATCCTTCACCGTGTCAAGAGCCTTTTTGAGCACAAACTCCCTTTCCTCCCCCCGCAGCTCCAGCTCTGTCCCCGAAAGCAGGATATTGGAGGTGATAACATCGCACACAGGGGCTTTTTTCACCGCCTGCATTATCCCGCACTTTCCCGTCATAACATCATGGATCGTCAGCCCTCCGTCCGCCGCCCCGAGGGAAAAGGAAAGATTCCCCTGCGGGTCAAGATCGAGAGCCAGCACCCGCTTGCCCCGATCACGGAAAATGCCCGCAAGAGCGGCACAGGTAGTAGTTTTACCCACGCCGCCCTTCTGGTTTGTAACCGCAATAATCTTGCTCATTTTTTTAAGATCATCTGCCTTCTTTTTGTTTCAAGCGTTCTCTCTCTGCCATCTGGCATTCAAAGAGGTGACGCACCAGCCGCTCCTCCTGGGAAGGGGTAATGCCTAAAAATCTGCATCCGTAGCCCTCTACCCCGCCGCTTGAATCTTTTTGCACACGCAGTATCTCAGCCTTTACCTCCATATTGTCGGGCAGGAAGATAAAGTTTACAAAATCTCCGGCAAAAAGCTCAATGTCGCAGGTCAGGAATACGCCTCCAAGGTTTATATTGAGGATCGTTGCCTCGTACTGTTCCTCCAGCTCAATAACCTCGTCCTCCCGCTCAATGGCGGTTATGTAAGCCGCCTCCTTTGTGGCGACCTTGTAAGAACGCCGCCGCTCTTCAAGCACCTCGCCGTCGTCCACATGGAAATTGAGCTGCTGCTCCGTGCTTATGTCCGCATGGGTGCGGCATTTTATCCTTGTGCCGTTTACATACTCAAAGATAACGTCGATATTATGCTCCTTGTCAACTATCGGCAGCCCCCGACCCCTTATGGCAACCAGTTCATATCCCTTGATCTTAAAGAAATCCCTTGGAAATGTAAATCTGTTGGTGGTGAGGATACGTTCCCCGTCCTCCCTGTAGATGTCGATCTTCTTGATTTTTTCTTTGCTTATCATTATAGCACTCTCCGCTCGGTATATTTTGAAAAACGGATCTCGTTCCCCAGCCGCCCCAAGTTCACTCAAGGTATGCACGACACGCAAGGCACACATTCCTTGCAGGGCGCATTGCTTTGTGAAATATTTGACTTTAATCCGGATTTTTTTATGGATATAACTATACATATCTATTATACTAAATTTTTTCGGAATTTGCAATAGATTTTTGAAATTTATTTGTTAACAGTCTATAAACAATAGGCGGATATGCTGTAATTCTCTAAAAATTGTTATTGACTTTATGAAATTTTTGTTAAATATGGAAAATATTTCCGACATTCTGCGGTATGGGTGTAATTTAATTAGGTGAATGTGCTTTGCTCCCCTCACACGCCGGGGAATATGGCTTTGTTTCCTCTCATACGCCGAGGGACTGGCTTTGTCCCCTACCATGCCGTGAACCAGCTTTGTTCCCATGCCACGCCAGGGCTGCTTTGTGTTGATGTAAATGA
>CAMWLD010000341.1 GCA_947175005.1 uncultured Ruminococcus sp.
TACTGGGAACGATGCAAGGAGCGATTTTTTTGAATTTGAAAATTAAACTCAAGATCACCTGGAAAATTTTAAGAAATGTGATTATTTGGGTATTTGTGTTTATCATATTGGTGGGGGTACTTTTTTTGCAATTGGCAACAGCCGATCTGCCCGCAAGACTGAAGGGAGTTACCGATTTTAACAAAATGACTGCGGCGGACTTTGTGCCGGGGCGGTTTGTTAAGGGAACGGTTTACAGCTTGGTCGACGAGTTTGCTTATGAAGAGGTAAAGGTTCGGAATGCAATGGGGAGTGATACCTATGTGGGGGATCATTACTACATACTTCCACTGCAAACAGCTTCGGAAAATGATATTCCGCAGTTTGCGGTGCTGTGCATAGGCGATAAAAAGCTTGCGGGGCAGGCAGAGAAAGTGATGAGCGAATATCAGGATTATCTTATAAGCGGTGAAATGTCCGATGATCCGGCAACGTTCCATATTACAGGGAAAATATCAAATCTCGGCGGGGAGGTCGGAGAATATTTCCGCGAGTGGTTTTATGATCTGTACGGCGATGACTCCGCGGATATAGGATCTATGATCTGCCCCTATGTGATTACATATGAACCGGAAAATTACCATATAAAAGAGCTTCTGATAAGCCTTGCGGCGTTTGCGGCGGGTATTGCGGGGTGCGTATGGGTGGTTCGCTGGCACATCAATTATGAAAAAGAACTGCAAGCCGAAAGAGAGGCGCAGTCGGATGAAGCGACATAGTCTGCCGCTTCGGAAAAGGAGGATAATTTCAAGGGCAGTAAGCATATAAGATAAAAGTGATCGGAAAATAAAGGGAGTTGTTTTTAATGATAGTAAAAATTTTGGGAAACAGGTTATTTTGGGTATTTGCCATATTCATTATACTGGGCATTGCATTTATGAGCGAATCTATAGCGGACAAAAACGCTATGGCCAAGGGAGTTACCGATTTTAACGAAATGACCGAGCTTGACTTTTTTGAGGGGCGTTTCGTTGAGGGAACGGTTTACGATCTGCTGGACGAATTTGCCTATGAAGAGGAATATCGGACGACCCTGGGTATAAAGCACAGCGAGAGAGTTTCAAGCCATTATTACATAATGCCTTTGGAGGCGACATATGACAGCGATACTCCGCAGTTTGTCGCCCTGTGCATTGGCAACACTGCACTGGCTGAGCAGGCACAGCAGATGATCGACGAATACTGGGATTATCTGGAAACGGGTGAAGAACCCGCTGTATGGACGGAGTTCCACATTACGGGGAAGATCTCAAAGCTGGACGGGGAGCTTATGGACTATTTCTATGACTGGTTTTACGAAGTCGATGATGAAATGACCCGTGAGGATATAACGCCTATGATCTGCCCCTATATTATTACCTACAGGGCGGAAAACGCTTCCTCGTCGACAATGTCGCTCAGCGTCGGACTTATTGCTATAGGCATAATTGGCTGCGCTGCGGTGATCTTATGGTACAAAAAGAAAGCCGGCGACGGTCAGGTCGATTTCGGAGGCAATGCAAACAATGCCGGAAGCTTTGGCAATGGGGGCAATCCCGCATTTCCTACAGCCCCTGCGCAGGGAATGCAGCAGGGAAATGCCTCGGGCGGTTATAATCCCGTAAGCGAGACCTTAAAGAAAACCGATAATGCCGAGGCGGGCAGTGCCCAAAGCGAACCGCCTTTAAGGTCGGGAGAATACCGTGATATGGATTCCATTGACACCTCGGGACTTGGGATAGGAATCGGAGACGACGACAAGTAGGCCCCGCAGACCTTGCATACGCCGCAAATTAAAATTTTTAAGGGAATTTTAATCGTATTCTAATCAAAAGAACCTTGTAATTTAAATGCGGCTGTGATATAATGATATAAAAAGAAATGCGCGGGTCTTTTCGGGCGCTTTTCACAATAATCACAATAAGATAATGTAGGGATAGGTTTGAAAGTTACATGGCATCCCCTAAGCTTCAACGCATTTTTAATGTACAAGATCAAGGAAAGGAGCTCAAAATAATGTGGACGATCAGTCAGTTAAAGGAAAACGCCAAGGCGGTGCTTAAAAATTTTTACTGGATAGCGGTCGTTGCGGGTATCATTGCGGGAATACTGGGCGCAGGAAACGGCGCTTCCATTTCCACACGCAGCAGCTATGACAGCGACGACATTTCCGATATGTTCGAGGAAATGTATGAGGATGATCATGACTATTATTATGATTATTACGACGGCTATTATTCAGACTACGACTCTTCAAGCAGCGCAGAATTGGCGTCGGAATTGGCGTTTACGGCTGTATTTATCGGAGTATTTTTGGTAGTAATTCTTGTGGCGTGTGCATTTTCCGCTTTTGTGGGAATGCCTGTGAGAGTGGGGCATAACAGGTTCTATCTGGAGGCAAGGAACGGCAATGTAAGCCTTAACAATCTGTTCTTCGCCTTTGGCAGCGGAAAATTTCTTGCAATTGTCAAGGCTATATTTGTGATGAATCTGAAGATCTTTCTTTGGTCGCTGCTGTTTGTTGTCCCGGGGATAATCAAGACATATGAGTATATCCTTGTACCCTACATTGTGGCGGAGAATCCCGATATTCCTTTGGAGAGGGCTTTTGAAATAAGCCGCCGCACCATGGACGGGGAAAAGATGAATTTCTTTGTGCTGGGACTTTCCTTTATCGGGTGGAATTTACTGGGCAGTATTACCGTAATAGGCATGATTTTTATAAGCCCTTATTATAATGCCACCGTATGCGAATTCTACTGCTGCATGAGGGAAAAGGCGCTTGCTTCGGGCATTGCCTCGTACTATGAGCTTCCGGGCTTCGGCGGAAATGTAAACGGATTTACCGGCGGCGGATTTAACGGACAGCAACCCTATCCTCAAGGGTTTAATCAGAATCAAGGATATAACCCGAACCAAGGTTACAACCCGAATCAGGGATATAATCCTAATCAAGGGTACAATCAGAATCAGGGATATAACCCGAATCAAGGCTATA
>CAMWLD010000342.1 GCA_947175005.1 uncultured Ruminococcus sp.
CGTGATCTCAAAGCTGAACACCGATAAATATGAGGTCATACCGATAGGTATCACCCGCAAAGGGCGGTGGTTCTTCTATCACGGAGACTATGCCTCCATTAAGGAGGACAGGTGGGAAAGCGATCCCGACTGCACCCCTGCGGCAATTCTGCCGGACACTCTTTACAAGGGCATTGCCAAAATTTCGGACGGGCGTATGAACATTGTAAAGGTGGATGTGGTGCTGCCGGTGCTCCACGGAAAATACGGAGAGGACGGCACTATTCAGGGGCTGCTGGATATGTCGGGTATCCCTTATGTGGGCTGCGGCTGCTTTGCCTCGGCTGCCTGCATGGACAAGGCATACACACACTGCATACTGGAGCACAGCGGAATCAACATGGCAAAATACCGTGTGATAAACCAGTCCGACCTCGGAAAGCTGGACGTTGTTTGCGAAAGCATTGTGAACGATCTGGAATTTCCCGTATTTGTAAAACCCGCCTGCAGCGGCTCGTCGGTGGGAGTAAACAAGGCGGAATGCTTTGAAGATCTGAAAAACGCCGTCAAGCTTGCATTTACCCATGACAAAAAGGTAATTGCGGAGGAGTACATAAAGGGCAGAGAGCTGGAATGCGCCGTTTTCGGAACGGACAACCCCTTTGCCTCGGAGGTGGGAGAGATAGCCTCCTGCAATGATTTCTATGACTATGACGCAAAATATATTTTGGGAACATCGGGGCTGACTATTCCTGCGGATATTCCCACAGAGGCTTCGAGGGAGATCAGGGACACTGCCATAAATGCGTTCAAGACCCTTGGCTGCTTCGGTCTTGCCCGTGTGGATTTCTTCCTAAGAGAGGACGGCAGAGTTTACCTTAACGAGATAAACACCATGCCGGGCTTCACTTCGATCAGTATGTATCCTAAGCTTATGGAAAAGCTGGGTATCCCCTGCAATGAGCTGCTGGACAGGCTTATCAAGCTTGCAATGGAACGCTGAGGCTGCCGCAGGTAGATCGGGCAATAATTTAAATAAAGTTCTTCCGTTCAAAATTTGGACGGACGATCCTTGCGAAAGGACTGATATGCAATGACAGAGCCTGTAAACGAAAGGGCTGTAGGCGTATTCGATTCGGGGCTGGGTGGGCTTACCTGCGTGGCGGAGCTGATAAAGCTCATGCCCCATGAAAATATCGTTTATTTCGGGGACACGGCGCGCATTCCCTACGGTACAAGGAGCAATGAAACGATACTGGAATACGCAAAGCAGGACGTAAATTTTATAAAGCGGACAAATGTTAAAATGATAATAGCCGCCTGCGGAACGGTCTCATCAATTGTGGGTAAAACCAAGGATTTCGGAGGGGACGTGCCCTTTACGGGGGTGGTCATTCCTGCGGTGCAGGCTGCCTGCGCTGCAACCCGCAACGGGAGGATAGGCGTTATCGGCACTCCTGCAACCATACGCTCGGGGGCATACGGAAAGGCGATACGGAATATCCGCACGGACGCTGCTGTGATAGGAAATGCCTGTCCCCTGTTCGTGCCTATGGTGGAGGCGGGGATAACCGATAAAAGTGACCCTGTGGTAAAGTCCATGACAGAAAGGTACCTTACGCCCATAAAGAACGAGGGGGCGGACGTGCTTATTTTAGGGTGTACCCATTATCCCCATTTGCGCGAGGCGATCTCGGAATTTATGGGGGACGGCGTTACTCTTATTTCTTCGGGGGCGGAGGCTGCGAAATTTGCCCTTAATACGCTGACGGGGCAGAATATGCTGTCCTCCCGAACGGAGCAAGGAACGGTTACATACTACACCAGCGACAGCGCCGAGCTTTTCCGTGAAAATGCGGAAACGTTTCTGGGCGGAAAGATCTCGGGAGAGGTAAACAGGGTCACAATTGAGGAACTTATCCGCAGCTGACCTGCTGAACGTTCTATACGCAAGCAATTTTTAATAGCGAATGACAGCGGCAATACGGCAAGTATGCGGCAATTTTGCGGCAATTTTGCAGCAAAATTGCCATTATGCCGCAAAGAGGAATTTTATGAAAACGGAAAAAAAGGTTACAATAACACTTAAAAGCATTTCCCGCGCGGGCGGACTGCCCGACGCTGTGGAGCTTATCACCGAGGGCACGCTCCGTTCTGCGGAAATGTCGGGACAACAAGGCTGGGAAATTTCCTATGACGACAGCTCGGTCACGGGCTTTCCGGGGTCGGTCACGACAGTTTCCTGCTTCGGGGAGACCTACGCCTCCATGCGGCGGGACGGCAATGCGGAATCCAACCTTATAATGGAGCATTCCAAGCGCCACCACTGCGTTTACGGCACGCCTTACGGCTCGACCACTTTGGGAATTTACGCCAAGCGGATAATAAACCGAATGACCGAAAATGGCGGGGAGCTTTATTTCAAGTACACCATTGATGTAAACTCCGCTCTGGTAAGCGAAAACGAGGTCTATCTGGACGTAAAACCCTTATAAATAATGTGCCCGACCGTCAAAAAGGCGCTCGGGCACATTTGGGTAATGCGTACTTGTGAGATCATCTGCAATAATTGCCCCGTTAAAAACATTGGCAGCATTGCAAAAGCGCAGCGAATATCCGCTCGCAAGACACGTAAGCGGTAAGTCCGCATTCCCTCTATATTAAAACGGCAGACGGTACCGTCCGGGCGGGTTATTCTTCGGGCAGCAAGCACTGCCGCCGGCCTGTTAGCACGCCCCCTGCCGCCCGCCCAAGAGCCCTGAATGCCGTACTTTACTTTATGCGAAAGGGCGGCTTTGGGTGACGGCGGAGAATGTGTGCGCCGGGGGCAGGGGCTGCGGTTTTATGGGAATATCTCCCGCAAAAGCAGTACGGGACAGGCTATAAAGCTGTTAAAATGAAAAAAGAAAGGTCGGGAAAAATATTTATGAAGCTGATGTTCGGGTCGGACATACACGGGGCGGAAAAATGCTGTCTGGAAATGCTCTCCGCCTTTGAGCGGGAGGGGGCGGACAAGCTTATTCTTTTGGG
>CAMWLD010000343.1 GCA_947175005.1 uncultured Ruminococcus sp.
GTTATCACAAGCCCTAAGCGGGCAAATGCCGTGCTTTGGGAAATAAGGGCGTGAGTGCCTGTGATAACGTTTATTTCCCCTGCCGCCAATAAGTCCTTGACAAGCCGCTTTTCCTTTTGGGTCATTGAACCCGTGAGCAGACCCACTTTAATCCCCATAGGCTCTAAAAATCCCTTTAAGGTGCTGTAATGCTGACGTGCCAGAATTTCCGTGGGAGCCATAAGAGCGGACTGGCAGCCGTTTTTGCAGGCAAACCAGCAGGCGGCAGCGGCAACCATGGTCTTGCCCGAGCCGACATCTCCCTGAATAAGGCGGTTCATAGGAGCATTGCCGCACATATCCGCAGCAATATCATCCACAGCCCGCCGCTGCGCCCCTGTAGGCTCAAAGGGCAGCGAGCGGTAAAATTCATCAAAGGAATATCGCTCCATGGAGCAGCCTGTTTTTTCCGCCGATTCAAGCCGCACCAGCCGCATGGCAGCCTGCATGATAAGCAGTTCATCAAAGCCAAGTCTGCGCCCTGCCCTTTCCGCTTCGTCAGCAGAACCCGGAAAATGAACAGCCTTTACAGCGGCATTTTCCTCCATAAGGTCATATTCCTGCCGCAGTTTCTCATCAAGAAAATCCTCTTCATTACGTTCCCGTTGGGCGGAAAATTCCGATAACGCCGCTTTCATATTTGCAATGACCATAGGGTTCGTAAGTCCCTCGGTAAGGGGGTACACGGGGCGCAGAGCAGCCTTTTCCTCACAGCTCTGTACCACGGGAGTGTTCATGGAACGGTGAACAAAATCCCCTGTGATACGCCCGTAAAGACGGTATTCCTTCCCCTCCTCAAAGCCCGCATATGCAAAGCGGTTGTTGTAAATCACTACGGTAAGATTATCGCCGCCGCAGTCGAAGATTATTTTGTAAAGTATAAGCCCTTGACGGATTCGGGCGGCGGGCAGCTTTTTAACTACCGTTCCCACCACAACGCACGGCTCGTCCAACGGCGCTTCGGAGGGCTTTACGGGGTTTGTAAAATCTATATAGTCTCTCGGGTAATGGCGCAGCAGGTCGCCCACGGTGGTCACTCCCAGCTTTTCGTAAAGCTTTGCACGCTTTTCGCCTATGCCCTCAAGGGTTTTGATATTTTCCGAAAGCTTCACTGCCGCAAGACCTCCAAACTCTGTTAGTATTTCTTTTAATTATATCATACCACATTTAAAAAGGTTTGTCAATTTTCGGAAAATTTTTTTGAATATTTCGGGAAATGATTTTATGGCAACGCCGTACAAAAAAGCTTAACCGTCGATCATATTAAGTATACCGTCAACAGTCCTTCCTGCGGGGTCGTTGTAATGATTGCCGGGGTTCAGCTTAAAGACCGTGTTTACACCCTTTTCACGGAAAAATTTTTCTATTGCCTCGGTGTTTTCCCGAACGGTTTTAAGGTAGGGATTGGCGGTGCGGCTTTCCTTATCGCCGAGAGAAAAATACATTTTGTCGGGCTTTATTTTCATTTCATTTGTGTCTGCAAATTCCCGGAATCCCGGAAACCAAAGCGAACCGGATATACTGCCTATTCTCGAAAAAATATCCGTCCGGTAAACTGCATAAACCGCAAACAGACCCGCAAGGGAATATCCCGCAAGCCCCCGCCATGAAATGCTTTGCAAAGCCTCTTCCACGCGGGGGATTATCTCGTTTATCAGAATTTCAAGATACCCGTCCGCGCCCCCCGTGAAAGGGTCGCCGCCCTTGAAAACGGGGGGTATCGCCCAGGGAGACATATCATGATCCCATTCGGTTATATTTACCGTCACAAGTGTGAATTTTTCCCTGTCCGTTTCTTTTAAAAGATTGTGCACATCTTCTCCCTCGTCTTTAAAGGTGTTAAAATATATAACAGGCTTATTAGGGGCGGCGCAGGGATAGACGGTGACTTTTCTGCCGCTTGCGGTGAAGCTTTTTGTTTCCATATTTTCCTCCAATTAATATTTTCTTATTTGTATTCATTAATTACAGTAACGCCTTTATCCTGCAATTCCCTAATTATTTCATCTTCTATCTGCATATACCTTATATCAACGCTTTCCAAGCCATTCATTTCCGTTAAAAAAGACTGATCCTCTATATTAAGTCCTTGAAGAAGAAGCTCTTTGACGTTATCCATATCCTTTAAAAAGGAAATATCCGTTATATTCGGGCAGCCGATAATGCCTAACGAAGTCAAATTCGTGCAATTGGATATATCGGAAATATCGTCATTTTGGACGCATATATCCAAATCATTTAATTTCGGAAGCTCTCCTATATGAGATATATCTACAATTTCCTGACTATGAATATGCAATGTTTCCAGTTCCGACATTTCCCGCAGCAATGATACATCATTGAAATCCGAACGGAAAACATCTAATCTTTTTAAATGAGTAAGAGTGCCGATTTTGCTCCAGTCGTTGCATTCTACAAAAACAAATAAATCTGTAATTTCCAGATCCGAAATGAAATCCAAATTATCCAGCTTGGCAAATATGGTTAATTTTTTAAGATTACTGCAATATTTCAAATGATTTAATGTATTTTTTGAGGGACCTCTAAGTTCTAATTCGTAAACCTCATCGGTCTTATAAAAGTCTTTTCCCGTGCGGTATGAACCGGTTGTATCATAAATATATAAAGGCGCACCCAATATATCGGTAAAACATTTTAAAAGAACTATAGACACGGTCAAAACCGTTAGGATTATTATTGCCGTAATTATTTTTTTCAAACTTCTCAACTCCTGCCTCATTAAATTCCGGGGTTTATTTATGCATTTTAATTATAACACATTCCAGAAGAACGTTTGTTAACCTTTTAAGTTCATTCTATAAATTATTTTCCATTATAAGCAGTTTTGTTTGACAATTCATATATCAAACACAAATAATTAATCCTTATATTAAAACTTCCGATCACGGATAATTCACAAAATACCGTCAAAATTCCCTATTGAAATTTTCGGAAAAATATGGTATAAT
>CAMWLD010000344.1 GCA_947175005.1 uncultured Ruminococcus sp.
CGGCATGGGGGAGCATTGCAGAGGAGGGATTCCCGGGTGTGTTATTACGGGTTGGCACGGCAGCGGCGAGACCGTAAAAATTCCCCGGACAATTAACGGCAGACCCGTGGTGCAAATAGAAAAAGAGGCGTTCGCCAAAAAGCAGATAAAGGAAATATATCTCCCCGACAGCGTTATAGGAATATCCGAACGGGCATTTGCGGAAAGCACACTTACCTATGCACGGCTTTCAAAGGCTCTTGTGTACATAGGCAAGGAGGCGTTTTCGGAATGCGCCCTGCTGGAGCGTGTGTATATGGGAAACGTCCGTGTGATAGACGAAAGGGCATTCTTTGAATGTGAGCGGCTGCGGCAGGTAAGGCTGCCCGAGGAAGTGTGGTATATCAAGGACAGAGCCTTTGCGGGAAGCGGACTGGAAAAGCTTTACTGGAATAAGATAATGCATTCGGATTCGTATATAATTTTTTACACGCCCTTTGATAAAAGGCATGAGCTTATTGTTCTGGGCGATACCCTGCAAAGGTGCAGCACCTGCGCCCCAAATGAGCTGATAATAGATATTCCGGGCGTTACCGCTGTGGGAGCTTCTGCATTCCAAAAGGCGGCGGCTAAGAAGATAATTCTTTCGGAAAATATCCGTTTTATAGACGATATGGCTTTTGCAGACAGCGTTTCGGACAGAATAGCGGAGGAGATTTACGCCCCCGGGGCATGGAAGTTCGGCGGACGCTGCTTTGACGTCCCTATAGGGATCAAGAAAATAACCGTTTCGGAAAATCATTTTTATGGTACGGAAAAAAGATATCTTTATATGAATGAATCTGCTTTTTACCGCACATCTATGGAAGAGCGTTATTTGGGCGGCAGCCGTGAAAATCCCTGTACCTGCGCTATGGTGCGCAATATCCTTGCACGGGTGGATTTATTGCGGAGCTGTTCGGAAAGCGGCGTTTCCTTTGAAATTCTTACCCTTTCCGAGGACGGCGGCACGCTTATAATGGACGACCGTGTGGAACACACCGCCGCAAGGCACATTCCGAATTTAGGGGCGAAAAAGCTGATAGTCAGCCGCAATATGCGTATGCTGCACAGCTTTGCTTCTATAGAGGATTTCGAGGAAATAGTTTTTGGGAATCCCGTGATCTACACCCGTGACTACCTGCCCTTCCGCCCGAAAAAATCCGTTATCGTCAGATATAAGTTTGACATTCCCACATACGGAAAGCCCGTAGACTGCGCAGTGCTGCTTTATCTGCCGAACGTTGCGGCAAATTCCCCCGAGGCAGAAAAGCTTTACGCTCTTTATGACCGCTGTATTGCCATAAGCTTTAGTTTTGACATTTACGACCGTGAGATACTCACCCTTGTTTCCTCCTACCGTGCAAGGTTCACTATAGCACGTATGCGGCTGGAGAATGACTACGGTCTCAGCTCCGAGGCACGGGAGCGTTACGAAAATTTCCTGCTCACCCATAAGCGCAAAGCGGAATTTAACGCTAAAAAGCACGGCGATACCGCCCTGTTATCACTGCTGGAAAAATTATCCGAAAAAACACCGAAAAATACCGACTCAAAAGAAGGTGGCCATAAATGAGACTTGGTAATCTGATCACGGGAGCGCTTATGATAAAGCTGCTTGCGGCTGTGGTGAAAAAAAGCAGGGAAAATGACCGCGATATTTTTGATATGCTCAAAGAATACAACGACAGCCTCCAAGGGAAAAGAGGCAGCAACGGAAGCGTAAGTCCGCCTCCTGTGCATTACGGCGTTGTCCGCCCCGTTCCCGCAAAGCCCGATATGGACGTTCCCGATTATTTCACTCTCTATGAGGGAGCGGATATGACCTGCGCCGAGGCTGACGCGGCAGGCTTTGAATTTGAGGGCGCAGACAGGTATCACGGGGTGGATTTCTGGCTTAGTGCGTATATTTCCAATCGGCGGGACAGTAACGAAGATATTTTATTTGTTCACAATGGACCGTATAACGGCGCAGGGATTCCCGGGTGCGCCATTACAGGCTGGCACGGCAGCGATAAGACCGTAAAAATACCCCGCAGCATTAACGGCAGACCTGTTGTGAAGATAGAAACACGAGCTTTTTTTGGGAATAAGGAGATCTGCGAAATTTATCTTCCCGATTCGGTAATTGAGATAGGAGATCACGCCTTTTTCTGCTGCTACAGCCTTAAATATGCCCGCCTTTCAAAAAATCTTGCACACATAGGCGAGTGGGCTTTCTGTCACTGCAAGGATTTGGAAAGGGTATATTTCGGGGGCACGCGTGTTATTGATAAGTCGGCCTTTGAATACTGTAAGAGTCTGACCTCGGTAAGACTGCCGAAAACAGTGGAGCTGTTGGGCACTTCATGCTTTGCCTATACGGGTCTGCAAAAATTATACTGGGACAAAATAATCTGCTCGAGAGAAAGAGTTCTGGAGGGCACGCCTTATATAGAAAATAACAGCGTTGTTCTTTTGGGGGACTGTCTGCAAAAATGCTGCTTGAAAAACGTGGACGAGATAGTTATAGACGACCCTGCGGTACGGTCAATAGGCGTACAATGCTTCGTCGAAACCACCGCCCGTAAAGTGACCCTGTCAAGAAACGTCCGTGAACTTCAAGGGGCTTGCTTTTGCGCCCGCCGTAACGGCTGGATAGAGGAAATTTTGGGCCCGGGACTAAGGAAATTCGGTAATGACTGTTTTAGCCGCGGTCAAAAAATTACGGTTTCCGGAGAGGCAGTATTTGTTACCGAAAATATGGCTGCCACAGGTTATCTTTATATTGATGAAAGATCATTTAGGGACACTCAAATGGAAAAGCTTTATTCCGGGGGCAACAGCGATAACCCATGCGTCTGCGCTATGGTGCGGAATATTCTTGCACGGGTGGAATTAGGACAAAACGCTTCCGGCAGCGATGTCTCACGTGAAATTCTTACCCTTTCCGAGGACGGCGGCACGCTTATAATGGACGACCGTGTG
>CAMWLD010000345.1 GCA_947175005.1 uncultured Ruminococcus sp.
CGTCCATATACTCGTCGGAGATGTACACGTCAATGGCATTGTCACGGTCGGCTCTGCGGATAGAGTCCACGAACTCCAGTCCCAGCACCTGCGGAGACTGACGCAGCCACCAGTTATCGGCTTTCTGACCTGCAAGGCGGGTGCAGTGGATTCTCGACTGCTGCCCTGCGCCTATGCCGATAGCCTGGCCGTCCTTGACGTAGCAGACGGAGTTGGACTGGGTGTATTTGAGGGTGATGAGGGAGATAAGCAGATCACGCTTTTTATCCTCGGGAATGTCCCTTTTGTCGGTGACGATATTTTCAAGGAGGGCGTTGCTAATATCAAGCTCGTTTCTGCCCTGCTCAAATGTAATGCCGAAAACCTGCTTGCGCTCGGTAGGGTCGGGGGTATAGTTCTCGTCAATTTTGATGATGTTATACGTGCCTTTTCTTTTGGACTTCAGAATTTCCAGCGCTTCGGGTTCGTAGCCTGGGGCAATAATGCCGTCGGAGACTTCACGCTGGATCATTTTTGCGGTGGGCACGTCGCAGATGTCGGAGAGGGCGATAAAATCCCCGTAGGAGGACATTCTGTCCGCTCCCCTTGCTCTTGCATAGGCGCAGGCGAGGGGAGATAACTCTCCTAAATCGTCTACCCAGTATATCTTCTTCAATGTGTCGGGCAATGGCTGTCCGACAGCTGCGCCTGCGGGGGAAACGTGCTTGAATGAGGTTGCGGCGCAGAGGCCTGTTGCCTTTTTAAGCTCCTTTACCAGCTGCCAGCCGTTGAAAGCGTCCAGCAGGTTTATATATCCGGGCTTGCCGTTTAATACCTCGATAGGCAGGTCGCCATTCTCCACATAAACCCTTGAGGGCTTCTGGTTGGGGTTGCAGCCGTATTTTAATTGCATTTCGTTCATTTTGATTTCCTCCGTTTAATTTATATTTATGTATTTGGTAAATACCTTTTTCATAGCCTCGACTTTTTCAATTATTTTAAGGCTAAGCTCTTTGTAATTGGAATGGTAGTTAAAATCAAGACCGTCAAAATAATGCAGTATTCGACTGGCATTTTTGTTGTCCAAACGCCGCCAGTCCAGTTCAAATGACAATTCCCTTTCAATTTCATCTTTATGTGAATATAAATAGTCGAACAAATCCTTGTCATCTTTAATGTAAAGCTCTACTCCGATTTGCGATTTTTTATTCAATGTAACACTTATAACCGCTTTACTTGTGCCTATGGCAATATTGTAATAATGCTTTGCACGAGGTTTCTTTGGATTAAAAGGCTTTCCCTCGGAATTAACAACATTATTAAATTCTGTCCAAAATGTTAAATATTCCGATTGAAGCTGAGAAATCTCCTTTGAGTCCTTTTGTCCTCTAGTATTTTTTATAAATCCATTTGGCTCTTCAATTATTTCAAACTTCGGAGCGGGAACGGAATCACCTATTTTATATGCGTGAATTTCGATAAGAAAAAAGTTGGTATTGGAATCCGTAACGTTGTTAAGCCATTCAACAGCGCTGCGATGTTCCTCTCTTGCCTCTTTAACTATCCACACTATAACGTTAGCGTTAAGTCCGGAGGCATATGTGATAATTTTTCCCAAATGGTCATGGTTTGTTGGTTCAAGCTGATTTTCAATTATCACCGTAATATCCGACATTTCGTCCTTTGCCACAATATCGCAATAGAATGCACCAACAGATTTTTCTTTCTCAATGTCAACAAGAGTAAGCCCTAAAATATCATTGAGATACTCTATATTTTCCTCCCGTGAAAGCCATTCGGAAAAATTATACTGTTCATGCGCCCACAGATCACGGATATCGACCTCTTCCAATTTGCCTATATTCATTTTACTTTCCTTTCGGGAATGCATATAAACTCACACATTCTTATTGACAATTCTCGACTCATACTCCCCTGTTTCGATATCTATGTAGCGGACGAAAAGGGAAACCTTATTGTCGGCGTTCAGATTATCCCAGATATGGGCGGTCAGTTCGTCAATATTCATGCAGGGTATCTCCACATTTTTCGGCTCGCCCTCAAAGCTGGGGAGAGGATTGCCGCTGCCGCTGTAGGTATGGATAAATTTGCCCTTGCCCGAAATGGGGTTGCTGTAGGCATAGGTGTAACGCTGACAGGACGAACCGTCTCCGTCGGCGCTTTTGAGAATGGACATGGCAAAGTTCATATCCCCTTTATCAAGATGAACTATGCCGGAAATTCTCGGGGTGAAGTTGGGGGCGTCGTCCTCAAATTCACGGGTGCGCAGAGCTTGCTCAAAGGTCTGCTGCTTATCCATAAGCTCATAGATAGTGTCGGTCTGGTCGCCGTTGGTGACAATGGTCTTATTGCCCATGACACGGACGGGTGCGTAAATTATAAGGTGGGGGTCGGTCATTTTTGAGGGGTCGAAAGCCTGCGTTCTTATGCCCTCGCCGTCCTCCACAAATACACGGTTGCGGCTGTTTTCGCTTCTTCCCATGATAAAATAGGCGATCACTGCTTTTTTGCCGCAGGGGGATTTGCCGATAAGGATTCCCCTGCCGTGGTACTCCATGCTGCTTAGTTCCTCTTGAATTGTTTTGGTTATCATTTTTTATTCCTCCTGAATTTTTATTTTAATTTTAAATAAGATTAACAAAATTATACTCGTCATCTTCTCGTCATCTTTCGGAAAATCATCCCATGGGGTACAACCTTCAAAGGCGCCCACATACAAAACCTTGTTATCCTTTATCACTATTTCAATTCCATGCTCGGGCTCCCAGCCGCAGGATTCGCCAAGACAATAACCTACAGAGTTGTCCTCCGGTTTGTTTACTATAAGATGATCGAGACATACATTTTTAAGTATTTCACGGGCAGGCGTATCCTCATATATCGGGACTTCCATATCATACCATTCATCGTCCAATGAGCCGCCTGTTTCTGCCTCTAAAGCTGCCATCCACAAGCAATATTTTTTTGC
>CAMWLD010000346.1 GCA_947175005.1 uncultured Ruminococcus sp.
GGCGAGGTTGTCAAGCCCCGGGTAAAAATATCCCCGAGCGACGCCGCAAACAAGGCTGTGAGCTTCTCGGTATCCGATAAAAGCGTTGTAAAGACCGATTCAAAGGGACAGATAACCGCTTTAAAGGAGGGCACTGCCACGGTGACGGTGAAAGCTTCCGACGGCTCGGGCAAAAAGGCTGTAATTACCGTCAAGGTAGGCTCGGAAAGCGCAAAGTCCGATACGGCAAAGGTTGAGAAAACAACACCCCAGTCCACCGAAAAGGTAACGGGGGACTTTAACAAGGATATTACATCTATTGAGCTGGCGAAGAAAATAAAAGTGGGCTGGAATCTGGGCAACTCCCTGGACGCTCTCGGCGGCAGCGGGCTTGGCACGGAGACCAACTGGGGCAACCCCAAAACCACAAAGGATATGATAGACGATATTAAGGCTATGGGCTTTAACGCTGTGCGTATCCCCGTTTCCTGGGGACAGCACTGCGACGCGACAGGCAAGGTGGATTCCGAATGGATGAAGCGTGTCAAAGAGGTTGTGGATTATGCATATGACAACGGTATGTACGTTATCCTCAATTCTCACCATGACAACAGCTATTATCTTATCGGTGACTGTGTAAAGAGCGAGGAAAATTACAAGGCAAGCGAGAAGAAAATGACCGTGCTGTGGAAGCAGATCGCGGAAACCTTCAAGGGCTACAGCG
Organism: uncultured Ruminococcus sp.; assembly: GCA_947175005.1. Taxonomy (GTDB): domain Bacteria; phylum Bacillota; class Clostridia; order Oscillospirales; family Ruminococcaceae; genus Huintestinicola. Next base: position 704 of record CAMWLD010000346.1, read on the forward strand.
AGCGCCTTATTTTCGAGACCCTTAACGAACCCCGAACCGAGGGCAGCGCCAAGGAATGGGCAGGCGGTACGCCGGAGGAGCGTGAAGTCATTGACAACCTTAACGCTGCAATAGTATCGACAATCAGAGCCACAGGCGGCAACAATGCTTACAGGCATATTATGATCCCCGCTTATGCGGCGACTTCCAATATGAACATTCTGAGAAATCTGAAGATCCCCGATGATGACAGGGTGATTATTTCCGTTCATGCATACGATCCCTATAATTTCGCCATGAATGCGGGAGGGCCTTCCGACTTTTCCGACAGCGACAGGAAGTCTCTTGACAGCTTTTTCTCCAATCTGAACAAGAACTTTGTAAGCAAGGGCAGAGCGGTCATTATCGGAGAATGCGGCTGTATCAACAAGGGCAATCCCGAGGATCGTCTTGAGTGGGTGGACTACTACGTCAAGGGCGCAAAGGCTTACGGCATTCCCTGCTTCTGGTGGGACAATAACTCACGTCCCGGTCAGACCGGTTCGGAGACTTTCGGTATTTACAACCGCAGCAAGGGCGAATGGAGCTGCGAGGATGTAGCCAAGGCGCTGGTTGCGGCGGCTAAGTAAGCTTTGCTAAGATTAGCAGTGCTGAATTAGCAATGGTATCTTAATTTCCGATATTTCGGAATCAGGTATGACAGGCTTGACATACAGACTTTTCCAAAACGGATTTTATTAAATCGGGCAAGTAAACTATGAACGCCGTCCCGCAAAAATGCGGGGCGGTGGTCTTTTAGAGGCAAGAATATAAGAGGCAAGAAGCAAGACGGATTTTTCGGCAATTCCGTTGTTTCGGTTATTTTGAAGGATTTTCGGTGTTCTTTTGCGGCAGGGAGGATTTTATTTGAGATCGCAATTTTTTCGGGGACTGCTTCACGGGCTGCCTGTGGGACTGGGGTATCTGAGCGTTTCTTTCGGCTTCGGTATTTCCGCTGTGCGGGCGGGGTTTACGGTGGGACAGGCAGCGGCTATTTCCGCTCTTAACCTTACCTCGGCGGGACAAGCAGCGGGGCTTACGGTAATGACCTCTGGGGGCACGCTGGCGGAAACGGCGGTGACACAGCTTGTTATAAATATCCGCTATGCGCTGATGTCGCTGGCGTTATCCCAAAAGCTGCATAAGTCCTTTTCTCTGCCTCACAGGCTGGCGGCGGCTTACGGCGTGACGGATGAGATATTCGCTGTGGCTTCCTCACAGCTAAGTCCCGTGACCCCGCAGTATATGTACGGGCTTATTGCCATGGGCTTTTTCGGCTGGGTCGGGGGAACGGCGCTGGGGGCGGCGGCAGGGTCGGTGCTGCCCGCCTCCCTTACCAACGCCATGGGGATAATGCTTTACGGAATGTTTATTGCTATCTTTGTGCCTGCCGCAAAATCCTCCAAAGAAATGTTGGCGGTGGTAACGCTGGCGGCGGCGGTCAGTCTGCTGCTTAACTTCTTTGCTCCCTTTATTTCGGGGGGATTTGCCATAATAATTGCGGCGGTGGCGGCTTCAATGGTTTGCGCGGCGGTATTTCCCGGAGAAAAGGAGGAGGACGAGGAATGAACATTGCGGGACATATTTTTGTAATGGCGGCGGTGACTTACCTTATCCGTATGCTGCCATTTGCTCTTTCAAAGGGTCGGATAAAATCGCCTTTTGTCAGGCGGACTCTCGATCTTCTGCCCTATGGGGTGCTGTCGGCAATGACATTTCCGGGAGTGTTTGCCTCCACGGGCAGCACTGCCTCGGCTGCTGCGGGGACGGCTGCGGCGGTGATTATGGCTTATTTTAAGCTGCCTCTTATTGTGGTTGCGCTGGGGTCGGCAGCGGTGGCGTATGTGAGTGCGTTTGTGCTTGGGGGATAGCTTATGGAGGCAGGATGATTGGAGGCAGGAAGCAGGAAAATTTCCCCTGCTTTGACAATTGGGATATTATATATTCTTGATCGGGGGAGATTTAGCCTTATGAATATTCTTATTGCAGCATTTGAGGGAACATCAGCGGAAGTTTTGACCGAGGGCAGCGGATTTGACAGGTTGTTGCTGCCAAGCGATAAGGTCAAGGATTCGGAGCTGTTATTTTCCGGAATGCAAGCCCGTCATTATGATTATGTGATCGCTGTTGGACAGAAGCCTGTCATTAAAAACAAGGTGTGCAATGAAACTACAGCCCGTATGAACGGCATTGTTTATGAAACAGACTTTGACTGTGA
>CAMWLD010000347.1 GCA_947175005.1 uncultured Ruminococcus sp.
ACCCTATACAAATATCCGAAACAATGGGATTTTTGACTAAACGGAGGTGCTGCAATGAATAATTATTCTTTTATGATGTCTGCATTCGGGCTGCTGTTTTTTATTATTGGAGCAGTTATGACAATCATTGCTGTGAGGCTCATTATTGCTGCAAAGAACGGCCGCAAGGTCACTGCAGAGATAGTTGACGTTATAACAAGCCGCCGCAAAGTCAGGAGACGCAGAGGCGGAAGCAGTATGCGGACATTCTATACGCCTGTTTATGAATATTATGACGGCGGCGAGGTAAAAACCTATCAAAGCAAAGTCAGCACAACCATGCAAATAACTGTCGGAAAAGAGGAAACTCTGTATATTTCCGAGAATGGCGAAATAATAGAAAAGGTCAGCTGTTATTTGTATCTTTTAGTGGGGATCGTGTTTGCCGCTGTGGGTGCGTTCTTGCTTTTCGGCGCAGGTGATGTAATTATGCGGTAATGAAGTACCGTGATGTATTTCAATGGGAATTTTCGCCGAAGTGGAGGTACTGTAATTGAATAACTATTCTTTAAAGATGACTGCATTCGGGCTGTTGTTCTTAATTTTGGGAATATTTATGACAATTAATGCTGTGAGGCTCATTATTTCCGCAAAGAACGGCCGCAGGGTCATTGCAACGGTGGTCGACGTTATACAAAAACGGCACATAGAAAGAAAACACCGTGTGAGATATTATTATATCCACACTTATGAATATTACGACAATCTGGAACCAAAGCTTTATCAAAGCAGAGAGAGGGAATCTACGCAAAGGCCGATCGGGAGTGAGGAAACGCTGTATATTTCCGCAGACGGCTTTATCATTGAAAAAATCACCTGTGTCAAGCTTCTTGTAATTGGACTTGTGTTTTTGGCTTTCGGAGTATTCTTTATTATCAATGCGTTTGTGCAGTAAAATATTATGCGGTGTGTTTTTTTAGTGATTTGATCCAATGAAAGGACGGGCGATATTATGGCTGAAATACCCAATTGCTTTGACAAAGCCGAATATTATTTTGAGGACGCCATGAGATCTTACTGTGAACTTTACGGTAAAAATGAAGCCGACCTCACCGACGGAGATTATGAAGAGATAATGAAATATGCAGGCAATCACATAGGATTTTTCATTACATGGGTGATACGCCGGGGGCAGCTGGGCAGTATGCACAGATCAAATCCCGACGCAATGGCGGCGGCGGAAAAGGTGAAAACAGGAGAAATGCTGGGAATTGATTTTCTTATGGAATACTGCGACGGACGGCTTTATCCCGAGGATATGTTCGATGAAACGGTTTCCTTTGCGGTAAAAATTTATGATGATTACTTTAGAATTTACAGCGAATTTGTTATAAATGAGCTTTACGATCTGCCTTTGGAATTTATAGGGTCATGGGAGGATTATCTTGCCTTTGAGCCGGTTCTTGACAGACTTTATAAGGATACTGTAATGTCTGATAATTCCGGCGGAGACAGTCCTGCACCGGAAAATGAGGGGCAGGGGACGGGAGGCTTGTTCGAGGGTAAATGGAAGTTATTATAAGAATGCAGCAGAGGAAGCTGCTTTCGAAAAAAGTTTTTTTGAGGAACGATAAGGAGGAAGTATGAACGAAGAAAAATTCACAGGCAAAGCGGATTTTTACGATAAATTCCGCCCCTCATATCCCACCGGATTTATTGATCTGCTTTATGACAAGACCGAGGCGGAAACTGTGGCGGATATAGGCGCAGGCACGGGAATTTTCACAAAATGCCTTGCCCAAAAGCCCTGGAAAATAACCGCCGTCGAGCCGAATCCCGATATGCGGGAAATACTCACCAAAAACGCCCCCTTTGCCGAAATTCTCGGAACATCTGCCGAAAATACGGGTATCTCCGCAAACAGCATAGACCTTATCACAGCCGCCACAGCCTTTCACTGGTTTGACAAGGTAAAATTCCGTGAGGAATGCAAGCGTATTCTTACCCCCGGCGGCAGACTTGCTGTTATATGGAACAATCACGGCAAATGCGGCCTTATAGCCGAGCGGGACAGGATATTTCTCAAATATACAGGTACCTGCAACAGCGTTACAGGGGCAGCCTTTGACGGGGACAGCTACCTGCGCAATGAATATTTTTCGGAAATGGAATATTATTCCACGGAAAATATAATCTGTATGACCGAGGAGCATTTTATCGGATATTGCCTATCTCATTCATATTCACCCAAAAGAGATGACGACTGCTGCGAAAGCTTTATTGCAGAGCTTAAAACCGCCTTTTATAAATATGAAAAGGACGGCAAAGCGGCAGTGCCATTTGTGACCGAGTGTTATCTGGGGATTTTTTAGGAGATATTTAAGATGAGTGGAAAATCATATTCAAAAAGGCATATTAATACTTTGATAATAGCGGGAGCGGCGATAGGGGTTGCGCTTATTATTCGGTTTGGTTTTGGGATTGCCGAAAATTCTGCGGAAAGATCCCAAAAAGACGGAAATCTTTTTCGAGAGGGATATGCGGCAGTATGCGAAAATGAAAAATGGGGTTATATTAACGAAAGCGGAGAGTATGCTATTTTTCCGCAGTTTGAAAAAGCTTTCGATTTTGCTCCGAATGGACTGGCGCTTGCGGGATACAGCAGGAAATACGGTTATATAAATAAGTCGGGTAAATACGAAATAGACCGCAAATTTAACTACGGTTTTGATTTTTGGATAAACGGTCTTGCTATTGTTAGCAAAGAAAACGGTTACGGCTATATAGATTCAAGTGGCGATTACGTTTTTGACCGAACCTTTGACGACGCTTGGGATTTTGCAGCAGACGGCACGGCGGACGTTTCTGTAAACGGAAAATACGGCTATATTGACGAAAACGGAGCCTTTGTTATTGACCCTCAGTTTAATGAATTGTGCGCTTTTGCAGAA
>CAMWLD010000348.1 GCA_947175005.1 uncultured Ruminococcus sp.
GCGCTAAGGTCGTGCTTTTCGGCTCAAGGTCGGAAACTGTGGAGAAAGCTTTGAGTGAGCTGCGTGCGGAAAATTCCGCTTGGGAGGTCGAGGGAGATCACCCCAATCTTAATGACCCTGCTGCGGTAGAAGCTGCCATTAACGCTACAAAGGAGAAATTCGGCAGGCTGGATATTTTGGTGAACAATGCGGGAATTTCCGACAGCACCAAGGTTGAGAACTACACTGCGGAGTTGTTCGGCAAGGTTATGGATCTGAATGTTACTGCCATATTCAACGCTGTTATGCCTGCGGTGAAGATAATGAGAGAACAGGGTGACGGCGGCGTTATCATCAACACCAGCTCAATGGTAAGCATAAGCGGTCAGCCGGGCGGTGTGGCGTACCCCGCCAGCAAATATGCTGTAAACGGGCTTACATGGAGCCTTGCAAGGGAGCTTGGTCCTTCGGGCATAAGGGTTAATGCTGTTGCTCCCGGTATTACAAGGACCGACATGGTGGCATCGTTGCCCGAGCAGATGATTCAGCCTCTTATCAATGCTATCCCTCTGCGGCGTGTGGGCGAGCCCGATGATGTGGCTAACGCTTTTCTGTTCCTTGCCAGCGATATGGCAAGCTATGTAACGGGCGAGATCCTTAGCGTTGACGGAGCTATGCGGTCATGAGGCAAGAAGCAGGAATTACTTGTGCTGCACATTGTTTATAAACCGCTTTTGAAAGCACATTAGAATAACTGTGCCGAATGCTTTTTTACGGTCACTGTGAGACCGTAGGTCAGTTTTTTACCTGTATACTTACAGCAGGCAGCAGGATATTGCAGTAATACCGATGCTTATGTCGGAAAACTTTACGGAAATGACTCTGAAAAGGTTTTCGGTTTGAGATCGGTATATAGCAGGCTTCTGCTGCCTGTGATTTTGGATTTTTTAGGTAAAGCAGATACATTTTCTTGAAAATTAAGAAAATATCGTTAATATGTTATCATTTTGTACATAGTTATTCATTATTATATATAGAATTTGCATAGGCAGATGTGGTATAATATAATTTGATTGAAATTTCGGTTCGGAATTTGACGTTAAAAAGGGAAAATTTTCTTTGAGGCAATTTTGATTTTTCCTGCTTCCTGCCTCTTGTTTTCCTGCTTCCATAAGGGGATGATTTGTATTTTGATCAGCGGCAAAATGTTAAAAGAGGCTATAATTTCCGCCTCGCTGGCTTTAACGGATATGAAAAAACAGGTGGACGAGCTTAATGTTTACCCTGTGCCTGACGGGGATACGGGGACTAATATGTCTCTGACCCTTACCAATGCCATGAATGAACTGAAAAGTATGGACGACAATGCGGGGGTCGGTGAAGTGGCTGCAAAGGCGGCTTCTGCCATGCTGCGGGGGGCGAGAGGCAATTCGGGTGTTATCACTTCCCTGCTGTTCAGAGGCTTTTCTAAAGGGCTTAAAGACAAGGACAAGGCGGGCTGCGAGGATATGGCGGCGGCGCTGGAAATAGGCGTTGAGTCGGCTTACAAGGCGGTCATGAAGCCTGCGGAGGGCCCTATTCTGACGGTGGCTAGGGTAAGTGCGGAAAAGGCGAGGGAATCTTCATTTGTCACCAATGACCCTGTAGCCCAGTGGTCGGACGTTTGTGCAGCGGCAAAGGCGGCTCTTGCCAAGACCCCCGAGCAGCTGCCTATACTTAAAAAGGCGGGAGTTGTGGACGCCGGAGGCAAGGGGCTTGTGATAATTTTTGAGGAAATGCTCCATGCATTCAGGGGCGAGCCGAGGACTGTGCCAAGCGCTCCTAAGGTCATTTCCGACGGTGCTGTGTTCACTGTGGAGGACGACGAGAATGCAGAGATAACATTCGGCTACTGCACGGAATTTATAGTAAATATCCCGGAAGGAGCGCCCGAAAAAGACCCCGCCGAGCTTCGCAAGTACCTGGAGAGTATTGGGGACTGTGTAGTCGTGGTAGATGATGAGGACATTATAAAGGTACACGTGCACACGGATAACCCGGGACTTGCTATGGAAAAGGGACTGACCTACGGTGCACTTTCAAATATGAAAGTGGACAATATGCGCTTGCAGCGGGAAAAGAAAGCGGCGGAGGCGAAGAAGCTGAGTGAAAAGCCTGTTCCTGTGACTCCCGAAAAGCGTTTCGGCTTTGTGAGCGTGGCAAGCGGAGCAGGAATTGAGGCAATGTTCAAGGATCTGGGTGTTGACTGCATTGTAAAGGGCGGACAGACCATGAATCCTTCGGCTGACGATATTCTGCGGGCGGCTTATTCGGTGGCTGCGGAGATAGTATTTGTACTGCCCAACAACAAGAACATTATCATGGCGGCGGAGACGGCTATGAAGCTTTCGGAGAGGACTATCTGTGTGCTGCGTACTACCTCTATCCCCCAGGGAATGTCCGCCATGCTTAGCTTTGACCCGGACAGCGATTTTGATTCCAACAGAATGAATATGACTTTGGCTGCGGAGAGGGTGCAGTCGGGACTTGTTACATTTGCTGCCCGTGACAGCAGTTTTTCGGGGCATGAGATAAGGACGGGGGATATTCTTGCTTTGGAAAACGGCAGGCTGTCGTTTATTGACAGGGACATTACAAGGGCTGCCTACAAGCTTACAAGAAAGCTTATGAAAAATCAAAAGGGTGCATCCTCATACATTACGGTGCTTTACGGCGAGGATATTTCAGAGGAAAAGGCTATGGAACTGGAAAAGATATTGAAAAACAAGCTGGGGGGCATTGATGTGAATTTCATAAACGGCGGGCAGAAGGTTTACTATTATATTATTTCGGTTGAGGCAGAGGTCTGATATATGGGGGCAGAAAATTTTAAGAAAATTACAATAATTACGGGACATTACGGCAGCGGCAAAAGCACGCTGGCGGCAAACATTGCATTGAAGATCGC
>CAMWLD010000349.1 GCA_947175005.1 uncultured Ruminococcus sp.
TGTGCACCAGATACGCTCACGGTCGCCGTGCCGCCAGCGCAGGTTGCAGGAAGTGCCGCAAAGCAGCTTCATGGGCTTGCTGTGATGAGCGGAATGGAGAGGGATAAAGCCCATGCCGCCGTTCACATGGCGGGCGACGGCTTCGGCGTTTTCGTCGGTCACTTCATTATGCGCCCTGTGCCCCCACCATATGAGGGTGTCGGTGTCCGCTAAAATTTCCTCCGAAAGCCCCTGATTTTCCATATCGAGAGTGGCATATCTTACGGAAATATCCCCATATTTTTTCAGTGCCTCGCCAATGCACACATGGATCCCCTCGGGGTAATTTTCCGCCGCTCTTCCCGGCTGCTTTTCATGGATAAATTCGTTCCATATGAGAACCTTTGTCATGTTATCGCCTCCGTTTTTGGTAAATTGATGTGTTAATTAAACAATATGCTCACGAACCTATTTATTTTATAAGCTTACTGCACAACATACCCCGAATTTTCCGCAAACCTTACTATCTCGGGATATTCCTCCGCCATGACCTCACGGCCTATATCGCCGCAGCAGGCGTAGGAATATTTCGCCTCAAACCTGCCCGAGGGACTTTCCTCGGGAGAGATCGTCACAAGCTCTCCACGGGTGTTTGCGGGGAAAATATTTTCGGGGACATTGTAGGGATTCCCCTCCTCGTCAAAGGCGAGAATTTTAAGGCAGTCGTCCGACTGGGTAATTTTAAGCTTAACGCAGCCCAGCACCGCACCGAAAGGATATGACATTGCCGTAACTGCCTTCTCATCACCGTAAAAATGCCCCTCATAGGCACGCCAGCGGGCAAAGGTGAGAAAATAGCCGTCCTCCTTTACGGATAACGCCGTTTCAAAAACTATCCCGTCAAACCGCTGGTGCAGACGGCGGGCAAATCTTCTTGTAAAAACAAGGGCACGGGCAAAGCCGCATTTCCCGATAACATCATTTATCCGCAGGATATTGGTCTTGCCCTCAAAATCGGTTACCGTGGGAGTCTCCTCGGTCTTTACAAATTCCTCATCGGTATCGGTGAAGGTGTATCCAAAACCCTTTACCTTTACTTTATCCGCCGCAATGCTGCCTCTGTCGGCGGCGTGGCGCATATCCTTTGCGTCCACCTTAGCGGCATCTTTGTCAAAATCCGCCAGCAGGGCGGCAAAAGCTTCATTAAAAATGTCCATTGAGTTCCTCCGTAAGCCTTGCGGCGGTTTCTTTTACAGCTTCCGGGCTGCCGTCCATTTCAAGGTCCATCATAGCGTCCTCCAAAAGACAGGCAAGGTCGCTTTCCTCGCCCTCTGCGGCTGCGGTTTGGGATAAGGTCTCATAAAAATCCTTCGGTGAAATTTTCCCCTTTGCCGCGTCGCTGCAAAGCTTTTTTATTTTTTCGGTATTGTTCATAAATACTGCCTCCTTGATTATATATTTTATGCGGTTTTATCGGCTGTGGACAAAAATATATTTAAATATTTATACTTTTGCAAATATCACACCTTCTTTTTAAAAAGGGAGATTTTTTATGGATATCTCCATAGTCCGGGGCTGATCTTCCGCCCCGAAATGCTCTATTGTATAATCACCCTTATAACCCTTTTCGGTCAGCTTTTTCACAAGCCCCTCTATGCCGATATATCCCGTATCCACAGGACAGGGGTACATATTTTCCCCCGACAGATCGGCCTTTCCGTTTGGGAGCTCTTTATTGCTGCGCAGCCTGTCTTTCAGGTGAACATGAGCAATGCGGGAGAAAAACAGCTCGCAGGCTTCTGCCGCTTCTTCAAGACAATAGGCAAAATTCCCCGTGTCAAAGGTGAACATAAGTCCCGGCACATTATCCAGCAGAAATTTTATCTGCGAGGTCTTGCAGCAGGGGGACTTTATATCGTCATAATCCTCCACTGTGACGGTAATATTATATTTTTCGGCAGCGGCGCACATTTCATTCAGCCGCTCCGCCGTGTATTTCATGCAGTCGTTTCCGCTGTCGGAAGCTTCAATAAACCCCGGCACGCAAAGCACTTTCTTTGCCCCGAAAAAAGCCGCCGTTTCCAAATGCGGGAGATATTTTTCCCTTGCGCTTTGCGCCGGCTCATGAGGAAAATCATAGGTATTGTAAATTGATACGACCTTAAATCCCGTGTCATCAAAAAGCTTTTTTGTTTCATTCCTTTTTTCCAGCCGCCACAGGTCGCATTCGAGAGCCTCATATCCCATTTTCCTTGCCGTTTCCAGCGCGGAGGGGATTGAAATTTGCCTCTGTGCTGCGCCCTCAATTATATGCTCGTAAAATATGCCCGTCATTATAAAAACACTCCCTTGCAGAATTGAGCCTTTGCATACCTGCACATTTTCAGTCGTTATTTTTTCGCCACAAAAGGCGGTTTTCCGAAAATTCCGCAGTTATTTTGCCGCTGTCATAAAGATACGAAAGATAGGAGCGCAGGGTGCTTCCCACAAGCACATACTGCTCGAAATTCATAGTAAGACCGAATTCATCAAAGGCCATTTTCAGCAGCTCCTCATACGTCTGCGGAGCGGCAAGCTTTTTCAGGATAAATTCGGAAATTTCCTTTACCGCCGCCCTGTTGATATTTACAATTTCCCTTATATCGTCGCTTGCCTCGGCATGAGCGGGTACGAAGAAATCCCCCTGCAAATTTTCGAGACCGTCAAGAGTTTTAAGATACTCCGCCACATCATAAATAAAGGTTATTTTATATTTTTGAATTGTCGCAGGACTGCTTATGCAATCCGCCAAAAACACCACATTATCGGGAGTGCGGACACCTATCATATCAAAAAAATGCCCCGGCAGCGGAATGACTTCAAGCTCCCTCGGAAAATCCGGGTGAGAAATATCCTCCGCCTCGCTTTTTTCCG
>CAMWLD010000350.1 GCA_947175005.1 uncultured Ruminococcus sp.
CCCCCGTCCCCGCCAAAGGCTCCGCCCTTGGAACCCGAGTGGAGGTGACGCTTGTTGTCACCGATGCGCTTTTTATTTGATGTGCTCCTGCAAGAGGCTTAGTACCTTTTCCAGATTAATGGGCTTCGATGTATGGGCGTTCATGCCGCTGTCAAGACATTTCTTTATATCCTCCGCAAATGCGTCCGCGGTCATGGCTATTATGGGTATGGTTTTACTGTCGGGATGTGACAGTGCTCTTATTGCTTCTGTTGCCTCATAGCCGTTCATTATGGGCATTCTTACGTCCATTAAAATAGCGTCGTAATGTCCCTTTTCGGAGCTTTCAAATTTCTCCAGGCACACTTTGCCGTTTTCCGCCCAGTCGGTTTCGATTCCCTCGTCGGTGAGCAGGTCGGAGAGTATCTCCCAATTAAGCTCGTTATCCTCCGCCACCAGCACACGTCGTCCCGTAAGTCCTTGTTCGGATTTATCGGCGGTTTCCTCGGGGGCTTCCCCCTCTGCGGCGTTCATATATTTTTTGATCCCGTAGAATAAAGTTGACTTAAACAGCGGCTTTGCGATAAACCCGTTTATCCCTGCTGCCCTTGCTTCATCCTCCAGCTCGCTCCAGTCGTATGCGGATATGAGGATTATGGGCATTTCGTCTCCCACGATCTGTCTTATCTGCTTTGCCACCCATATGCCGTCCATTCCGGGGAGCCGCCAGTCAAGCAATATTATTTGGTATTCGTCATTGTCGTTATGGTGCTTTTTCACCAGCTCGAGGGCTGTTTCGCCGCTAAGCGTCCAGTCCGCTTGTATGCCTATGGATTCAAGGGCGCTGACGGAGGTTCGGCAGAGAGTTTCGTCGTCGTCCACCACAAGCATTTTCCAGGGGGGCAGGAACATCTCTGTTTCATCACCGTCTGCGGTCTCAAGGTCAAGGATAACATGGAACTGGGTGCCTTCATTCAGCTTACTTTCCACCTCAATGCTGCCGCCCATGGCGTCTGTTATATGCTTGGTTATTGCCATGCCAAGGCCTGCGCCCTCGGTTTTATGGACGCGCTTGCTGTCCGCTCTGCTGTAGGAGTCAAAGACCCGCTCTAAAAATTCCTCGGTCATTCCTATGCCGTTATCCTTGACAACGATATGACAGCGGACATACTCTTCCCCTTTGGGGGAATTTTCTTCAAAGAGGGACAGGTTTATTATGCCCCCCTCTTGGGTATATTTTACGGCGTTTGACAGGAGATTCAGCAGTATCTGATTAAGTCTTACGCTGTCGCATAAAACGTCCTCGGAGATAATATTGTCTATGCTGACGTTAAAATGCTGGCCTTTGGCTTTTACTTGGGACTGGACTATTCCGACTACTCCCTCGATAATTTCCTTTAATGAAACTCTTTCCTCCGCTAAAGTCATTTTGCCGCTTTCTATTTTGGACATATCGAGGACGTCGTTGATAAGTCCCAATAAATGCTTACTGGAAAGGGTTATCTTTTTAAGGCAGTTCTGCACCTGCTCTTTATCGTCGATATGAGTGGTGGCAATGGCTGTCATGCCCACGATAGCGTTCATGGGGGTACGTATATCGTGGGACATATTGGAGAGAAATATACTTTTTGCCTGTGAGGCTTCAAGGGCTTCGTTACGTGCTTTTTCGATCTCGTGAAGCTGGAGGGCTGCCAGTCTGAAATAAAAGATGAAAATAACGGTAAGGCTTATAAAGATTATGGCGCAGACCAGTATTGTAGCCCATGTCTGACGCTTATTGAGAGCCGCTACGGTGGTGTTCAGTTCGCCGTAGGGCAGTACGGTTATAAGGTGCCATTCCGAATAGGGCAGGGGGGAATAATATATCTGATGTGTGCTGCTTTCCACGTCAAATATCAGAGAAATGCTCTGTTTATTGTTCATGGCATTGGAAAGGTCATTGATATATTCTGTTATGATCTTAGAGTCGTCTGTACTATATCTGGCGTAAAGACTTTCAAAATAGTCGCTGTAGTCCGAATCCATATCGCTTAGGATAAAGCTGCCGTCGACACGGATAATGTTGGAATACATAAGCGAATTTCCCGGGTCGGAGTGGAGCATACTTTTGAAATAGTCAATGGGCACTGCTGTGAGCAGTGAATGGGATTTCCTGCCTGCGCTCATGGGGTAATGCCCTTCGACTCCAAAGACAACAAGTCTTTTTCCTCCGGAGTTTTCGCCCACTGCGATCTTTTTTTCGCCGTTTTTGAGTGATTCAAAGAATGCGTCCGAATCGGACAGGGATATTTGTTCGCCGTAGAGCATTTGCAGCTCCCCGTCCTCGGAGGCAAGGGCGATATAATTGAAGTTAAGCGAGCCGGCTCTGTAGACCAGCTCGCTGTAAAGCTCGGAAGCATTTTCCTTGTACTTATCCGCCGATACCACTTCCACCAGCGACTCCGTCTGCTCTATCCTCATTTCTATAAGGGTGCGGAAATGGGAGGTTATCTGGTCGCTCATGCCCTCCATATAGAGGTTTCCCACCTTATGCACGCCCTCCTCGCTGGTGGTGCGCATAAACTTACCCAGCCAGATGAAGGCGCAGATACTCACTGCAAGCAGCAGCAGAAAAGTGATTATAAGAAAACGGATGGGTTTTGCTGTCTTTCTTTTTTTCCCGGTATCCATACACATACCCTCCAAATGCAGCGCTGTATTAAAGCCCGCTGTATTAAAGCCCGCTGTATTACAGCACGGTCTGCCGAATTTTCTTTTTCGGAAAATATTATTTTACACACATAGAATGGGTGACATTTTCTAAAAAAAGCGCCCTCAAAATCATTTGAGGACGCCGGACAGCAATTTGGTGCGCTGTGAGGGACTCGAACCCCCGACCTACTGGTTCGTAGCCAGTCACTCTATCC
>CAMWLD010000351.1 GCA_947175005.1 uncultured Ruminococcus sp.
GGCAAACAGATCGATAAAATCCGCCAAAGGCTCGGGATTGCAAACGCAAGGCCCTCCAGCCATTACTATCGGGAATTCCTCCCCCCTGTCACGGCTCATAATCGGAACTCCCGCCAGCTCCAGCATATTCAGAATATTCGTATAACAAAGCTCATACTGAACCGTAAATCCGATAAAATCAAAATCCCTTATAGGGTCAAGGCTCTCCAGCCCATACAGCGGAATGTCATTTTCCCGCATAAGCGCCTCAAAATCCGCCCAGGGCGCAAATACCCTCTCGCACCACCAGTTTTCACGGCGGTTTTTCAGAGAATAAAGTATCTTCATTCCAATGTGGCTCATTCCCACATCATAAGTGTCGGGAAAGCAGAAAGCAAACCGCAGCCCGACCTTTTCCCTGTCCTTTACCACCGAATTCAGCTCTCCGCCGATATACCTTGACGGATTATTCACCTTTAACAGAATACTCTCTATCTTCCTTTTCATCACCGCATTTTCAGCGCCCATTTATTGCAGTTCCTTTCAAAATATTATAATGCCAAAACCACTGATGCACCGTCAAACTGCCGTACCGGCAAGGCCGACTATTTCCTTGCCTTTTTCCTCTCCACCTTGCTCTCGTACATACGACCGTCCGCCAAGCGGATAATATCGTCAATACCGCAGCCCGAGGAAAAGGCCTCGCAGCAGAATCCGATACTTGCTGAAATCTCAAAGGGCTTCTCCGCCTTGTTTTCCTCCGCCAGCGCCTCGTTGAATTTTTCTATCCTCACAATAGCGTCAATGTAGTTGTACTCCCCAAGTCCTATAATGTAGAATTCGTCGCCCCCTGCCCTTACGCAAATTTCCGAGCTTCGTGCTATCTGCCCCGAGGCAGCCGCAACCGCACTTATACCGTAATCCCCCTCGGAATGCCCATAAGTATCGTTGATGAATTTCAGCCCGTCCATATCTATTACAAAAACCAGCCAGCTGTCCCTTACCGTGGCATGAGCCGCCATTTCCTTAACCTTTCTTTCCATACCCCGCCTGTTGTAAAGACCCGTCATGGCGTCACGCTCGGAAAATGCCATAAGCCTGTTCTGTACCCTTATCATCTCCAGGGCATTGTTCACATTCCTTATCCAGTTGCGGAAAACTATCCCTATGCGGTTTTTTTGAGCAATATCGCATTGAAGCACCGAATACCCCATAGTGTTTGTCTTGAAGTGCATGGGGACAAAATAGAATACACAAGGATTCTCCCGTTCTTCATCATACAGCTCGGGCAGCATAAGAGCAGTCTCAAACTCGTGCCCATGCCCGTCGCCGATATACGATTTTTTATAATCCTCATCACACACCGCATCCACACTGCGTATAACGTTTTTCATGACCTCGGGATAGCCCTTTTCTGTGCACATATCCGCGTCCAGCCAGTTTTCCTCCAGACAAAGGTAATACCTGTAAAAGGGCTTTATAAGGTACGCCGAGCCGTTGATCTTCTTTAAGCAGTCCTCCACGCTCTCCGAGGCTGTGAAATTCTCAAACATATAGCTGTCCAGCAAACGGCTTATGTCCATGCTCTGCATTACCTCGGGGTCGCCATGATTGTGGTTCACATTATACAGCGAGCTGCTAAGGCGCTGCTTTATGTACCCCAAATTTTCGGGGCAGCCGCAGCTGGAGCATATTTTAAGCCCCGTTTCGCCCTTTTCGGGAGCCAGTATCTCCGCCCCCGGCTCTATCTCACGGCGTATCATATTTACAGCCTCCGCCGCCGCCTTTGATATCTCGGGCTGGTAGCTTGTTATGGTAATGTCGTTTATGGCGGATTCGGAAGTAGCGTCATATCCCGTAACAATAATATCCTCGGGTATCTTAAAGCCTCTGTCGGCAAGGCGGTTCGCAAGCCCTATGGCCATATGGTCGCTGGCGCAGATAACAGCCTCGGGACGCTCTACCTCTCCGTTTGCGATCTTATCCGCCAGCGCCTCTCCCCCCGTGTACCAGAAATCGCCGTAAAAAACATTATCGGGATCAAGTTCCATTCCCCGCTTTTTAAGCATATCCTCAAATCCGCCGACTCTCTGCTCGGAAACCGCATGACCCTTCATTCCCGTAAGAAAATAAATTTTGCTGCAATTATGCACGTCCATTAAATGAGCGGTTATCACCGAAAAAGCCGAGCGGTCGTCGGTATGCACCATAGGGTAATCCCCAAGTGGCATATCAAGGGAAATAACAGGCTTGCGGCATTTTTCTTTCAGCAGCGCCTCCACCATATCCCTTACCTCTGTGGTATTGTTCTCGGTCAGGGAAATAGTCGCAACTATCACACCGTCCAGCTTGTCGAAATTTATCAAATTGTAAATATTGACCTCGCCGTCCAGATATTCCTTGTAAAAATGGCAGGTCTGAACAAGCGGAGTAAACACAGCGCAGTCATATCCGTATCTTCTGCACTGACTCAGCAGCCCGTCCATAACCCTCTGCTGATAGACCGCCTCGGGGTTTGCCACAATAAATCCCACAAGCTTGCGCCTCATTGATAAAGCCTCCTTATAGAGAAAAATAAAATCAATTCAACTGTTCTGTTTTACAGAAGCAAGAGGCAAGAAGCAAGAATATAAACTTTTTTCTTAGCTTTTTGCTTTATAAAATATGTTTCTATTCAGATAATTTCATGGATCGCTGTAATACTGTAATACTGTAACACTATCCAAAATATTTCCTGTACATCTTTCCGTCAGCCGTTATTTTTCGGAATTTCGGATTTCCGAAAACTATCACTCAAATAAACCGCCGCAAACAATAAGCCGGATAATCAGCAATATTGCGGCAATACAAACTGTCTATATATTTTCATTT
>CAMWLD010000352.1 GCA_947175005.1 uncultured Ruminococcus sp.
TACCTGCCCAAGAAAGAGGATATCAACCTCACCGGTATCGAGGACGAGGTTACTTCCGAGATAATGGACGAGCTGCTTCACATTGACAACGATCTCTGGAAGAAGGAGATCGCAGAAATGCGCAGATACTACAAGGAGGACATTTCCGACAAGGGTGGACACGTTCCTCAGGCGCTGTGGGATCAGCTGGATAAGATCGAGGCTCGCCTCGGCTAACTCGAGGCAACACTCGGCTAATTTTAAGCATATATAATTTGACCCTGCCGTATCGGTGATACGGCAGGGTTTTAAATTTATCGGAAATCATACCATATACAGGACGTGAATCATGGACTGTATAAAAACACACATTAACAAATTAAAAAAAGTCCCGCCCGATACAGCGGCAGTTATCGGGAAAACCGCTGCGGACAATTTTCCTATCATTTTTCAAAATCTCCATATACATCGCTAATTGCACCTGTATAGGTGCAATTTTATTATATCACAGGTATATAATAATGTCAATGGATTTTTGCACCTATATAAGTGCAAAGCATAAAGGAGAATTTATATAAAATGAACAAAGAAATCGACAAAAGAATAGGAAATAACGTGCGGAGACTAAGAAAGCAGAAGAAAATGACCCAAGACCAGCTTGCAGCAAAGCTGCAAGTGAACGGCTGTGACATAACCCGCAGTTCTGTGGCGAAAATAGAAGTAGGTCAACGGCATTTATACCCCGATGAGATCATTCTTATAAAAGAGATACTGGGGGCAGAGTATAAGGACATTTTAGACGTAAAAAAAGAATGATCTCCCTCATAATGAGGGAGACCGAAAAAGATCATTCCTTGACAGAACCGTTCACCAGTCCCGCATAAATTTGCTTTTGCAGGGTAAGGAAAATTATCAGCGTGGGAATTATTATAATAACTATCCCCGCAAAAATTATCTCCCACTTTGCGCCGTAAGGACCCATAAACCGATAGAGAGATGTGGATACCACCGACAGTTCCTCCTGCGGCATATAAAGCTGGGGTGTGTAGAAATCATTGTAAATGGAAATAACCTTGATTATCAGCACCGTTGCAATGGCGGGCTTTAAGAGCGGCAGTATTATGCGGAAGAAAACCGTAAAATAATTTGCACCGTCTATAATTGCGCTTTCGTCCAGTGAATAGGAAATGTTGTCGAGAAACTGCATGAAAATATAAATGGAAATTATGTCCGTGCCTATATAAAGGATTATGGGCGCTGCCATTGTGCCCACAAGCCCGAAGCTGTTCATTATCCTGTAAACAGTCACCTGCATGGAAATTGAGGGGAAAAGGGTGGCAAGGAGAAATGCGGCTTTGAGCACTTTGCCGAAAAGTGTATTGAACCGCTGCAAAACATAGGCGGTCATAGTTCCCGTGATTATTGTGCCTGTGCAGGAAATAAGGATTATCACGACCGTGTTGCGCAGTCCCAAGAGCACCTTGCCGTCAATAAAGGCGGTTTTGTAGTTGTTCCATTCGGGGACTGTAGGCAGGACAAACACGTTTGAAGAAAGAAACTCCCTGTTATTCTTAAACGACCCGAAGAACACCACCACCAGCGGCACAAGCACCACAAGGCAGGCTATAACCAGCACCGCATATTTAAGAAAGGTCATAAGTCCCGCGGTAAATTTCTGCTCGGAGTAATCCTGCTTTGCCGGGGGTGTTTTAGCGGCATTATCCATGTTACCTTTCCTCCTTGAATGCGATTTTCTGGACAACAGTGACCACAACGATTATAAGGAACAGCACCACAGCCATTGCCGAGGCAAGTCCCACCTTCTGGAATTTAAAGGCAGTCTCCGTGGTTTGTATTACGAAAGTGCTTGACCCGAACCGTCCGCCTGTGACGATATAGGGAATTTCGTAAACGCTTATTGCGCCCTTTACCGCAAGTATCATCTGCAAAAGGATTATGGGGCGTATGCTTGGGGCTATGATATAGCGAAACACCTGGAAGCGGTTAGCCCCGTCAAGGTCGGCGGCCTCGTAAATATCCGGGGACACCGACTGTATAGCGCCTATGAACATTACCAGGTCAAAGCCGATATACCGCCATATGGAAACAAACACCAGGCAGATATTGACAAGTCCCGCTGTGGACAAGAACTTTACGGGTTCGCCTCCGAAAAGGGTGATAATGGAGTTAAGCACGCCGTCGGTATTGGTAACGCCGTCCCCTCTTTGGAAGAAGCGGCGGAAGATAAGGGCTACTGCCACTGTGTTTATCATATAGGGGAAGAAAAGCACGCCCTTAAAGAAGTTCGAGAAGCGTATTTTGGAGCAGAGTATGGTTGCAAGAAACAGTGCCAGTCCCAGCTGGAGAAATGAGCCTACAAGGTAATAGAGGCTGTTTTTAAAGGCTGCAAAATACTCGGGTGTATTAAAGACGGTTTTATAATTTTCGAGGCCAATGAATTTCACATTTGCGCCGAACTGGTCTCTTTCCTCGAAGCTGAAGCGTATCATTTCCCCTGCGGGAATATAGGTGAATATGACCAAAAGGACGGTGGGGATAAGCAGGAAGAGGCACACGGTAAGCATTTTTTCCATGTATGATCTGCTGATTTTCCCGCCCTTGGAAAGTGTTTTTGCCATTGTGAGCTTACCTCCTTGTTTGGGGAGTGTAACAAAACGGGAAATGGGAGATTGCCTTGCAGTGCGCTCCCATTGCCGCTTTGTTAAGGAGAAACTATGAAGAAATTTTTGGAGATGTTGAATTGTAGGTTTTTACTGTTCGGATATAGCCGTGAATTTGGCTCTTACCGTTACATATTTCGCCCTTACGGGCGGCAGCATGAACGCACGGCATTCGCCGCACGTTCT
>CAMWLD010000353.1 GCA_947175005.1 uncultured Ruminococcus sp.
GTTCGGGAATTATTTACCGAGGAAGTCAAGGCCCGTGAAAATGACTCCTTTCAAGGCATAGGCATTAATCTTGAAATACTTACAAGCCTGCTTTTATCCTATAACAGAGAAACGGACAAGCCGCTTTTTGAACGTGCCAAAAATGCAAATTTTGACTGCTCCTGCGGCTACGAATCCCGAATTTTAACGCCTCAGCCGCTTTCGGAATTTTCATTGGAGGACTGTATATATTTGCTTTGCGACCTTGGCGAAAAGGAAATGATGTTCCGCTTTGCCGATGAGTTCAAAAGCAATATATCGGATTTAACAGAGCTTAAAATTTTCGGTTCTATCGCCAAATATTATACTCGCCGCCCATGCGACAAAGAATTTGCCGCAAAAGAGCTTTACAGCGCGTTAAAAAAATTCCCCGAAGAATTTAAAGGCAATGAATTTTCTGCGGTCAGTGACTATATTAAAATTCTTATTGAAAAGGGCGAAGCAAATGAAGCCCTGGCGGTTTTTAACGAGAACGAGAATATAATTTTGGAATTTGAAAGAGGCTATTTTGAATTGGGGGCAAGAATTATTGCCTGCGGTGCAGAAAATCCGAAAATAATTTGGGGAAAAATTCTTCCGTTTCTTAAAGAGGCGATGAAAAACCGTATGGTAGCTTATATTTACCGTGATGATCTTCTCGCTGCTGCCGAGCTTTCGGGAGATACCCGTTTTTTAAAAAAGCTGCAAAAATATTTTGATAATTATTTTAATAACAGATGATTTCTAATTACCGAAACACTGAAGAGTATGGTATTGGAGGAAATAAATTTATGAAGCTATTGATAATACGGCACGGCGAAAGTGAAGCGGATATTCTAAATGTTCACGAAGGCAGAGCCGATTTTGAGCTGACCGAACGGGGGCACGCCCAGGCGGAGGCAATGAGCGAGTATGTAAATCAAAATTATTCCCTTGCAAAAATCTATCACAGCACACTTAAAAGGGCGGTGCAGACTGCCGGACACCTGTCCCGGAAAACCGGTGCTCCGCCTATACCCGATGAGCATTTAATGGAATTTAACAACGGACTGCTGGCAGGCTTAAAGTACAGCGTTGCCAAAGAAAAATATCCTCGGATAAGCGTGCCCTTGCATTCGTCCGTTTATGAGCAGGAGAGTGTGCTGGAGTTCAGATACAGAGCCGAATATATGCTGTCAAAGCTGATTTCGGACAATAATGATAAAAGTACCGTAGCCGTTGTTACCCACGGCGGCATGATAAATCAGTTATACCGTGCTTTTTTCCGATTGCCGGCAGATTCGGAATACGCCTTTTGGACAGGTGATACGGGAATCCATGAATGGATAATAAGCGGCAATTCCCGCACAGTAGTAAGAGCAAATTTCCTGCCTCATAATATATAAAAATCTTGCCTTTGAAAGGAACGAAAAAATATGCCTGCATACAAATTCCGAGACAAATCACTGACCCTCCGCGAACGAATCCAAAACCTGTTATCCGAACTTACTGTCGAAGAAAAGATATATATGCTCTCATCAAATCAACACGCCGTGGAACGCCTTGGAATAGGTGAATGGCACGTTGGGTGCGAAGCAGCCAGAGGATATGTTTCACGGGGCGAGCATGGAGAAAAGCCCGAAATATCCACCGTATTCCCCCAGCCCATAGGCATGGCAGCCACCTTTGACAAGGAGCTTATGCGCCGTATAGGCGAAACCGCAGGCAAGGACGCACGCTATTATTACAACAAAGACCCCCACGGCAGGCTTATGCTCTGGGGACCCACCGTGGACATGGAGCGCCACCCCCTGTGGGGGCGCACCGAGGAAGCATACGGCGAGGACACCTGCCTTGCGGGAGAAATGTCAAGGGAATACACCATAGGTCTTGCAGGGGCTTCACGGGCAGATGAACCGAACGGCAAAAACATTCTTGACTGCACCACCGCCGACCCGGGCGTACTCCTGCGAACCCTGCCCGCCCTGAAGCACTTCTGCGCCAACAACAACGAGGAAAACCGAGGCAGCGGCAATTCCAACGTCACGACCCGCCTGCTTTCCGAATATTATTACCGTGCCTTTAAGCCTGCCCTTACCGAAGGAGGAGCGCACTCGGCAATGGCGGCATACAACAAAATAGGCGGCGTCCCCGGCGACCTCAACCCCGATATAAAGCGTGTGCTAAAGGATAAATGGGGTATGGACTTTGCCGTTACCGACGGCGGAGCGTTTTCACAAAATCTTCTTGCCCACCGTTTCACCTCCTGCCACGGTGAATCCCTTGCCATGGCGCTGAAAAACGGAGTTGACGTTATGACCGACGATGTCGAAGCAGTGGCGGCAGCCGCCCGTGACGCTCTTAAAAAGGGCTATCTTACCGAGAAAGACATTGACAAAGCCGTGGGCGCTTCCCTGCTGGGGCGTTTCCGCTTAGGGGAATTTGACGGCGAGCATAAATTTTCCCATGAAAGCCACACTCCAGACAACGCCGAGGACAGAGCGCTGAATCTCCGTGCAGCAAGGGAACAGGTCTGCCTTTTGAAGAATGACAATGCGTTGCCTCTTAATAAAAATACCGCACAAAAGCTCCTTATCGCAGGGCCTATCGCCGACGAAAACTACCGTGACTGGTACACGGGCACAGCCTCCTATGCGGTAAGCGTGCGAAAAGCCTTTGAAGAACAGGGAGAAATTCTCTTTGACAACGGCTGGGATATTGTGGCGATAAAGTCCCTTAAAAACGACAAGTTCCTTTCAGTTTCCGAGGACGGCAAAGCGGCGTTTACAGCGGATAATATCGGCGAATCGGAAAAATTTGAGCTGCACTGCTGGGATA
>CAMWLD010000354.1 GCA_947175005.1 uncultured Ruminococcus sp.
GATCAAGCCCTCTCGCCGCCAGCCCCGTAACATAGGTTATCCCCGAGGAAAGCAGATCGCTCAAAAACGCCCCCACCAGCCCGAAGGTCAGATAAAACACCGCCGCCATTATCGCCGCAAACATAGGCAGCCCCAAAAATTTATCCGTCAGCACGCGGTCAATTTTAAGGCTCCGCTTATGCTCCCTGCTCTCGCTCCCCTTGATAACCGACTCCGAGCATATTTTTTCAATAAATGCATAGCGCATATCAGCAATAGCCGCCCAGCGGTCAAACCCGCAGCCCTTTTCCGCCGCCACAATGGCAGCCTCAATATCTGCCTTTTCCTTATCGCTCAAAGCAAATTCAGCCGTTTCGCCCTTTTCTATGTAGCTCACCGCAGCAAAGGTCCTCGCCTTGCCTCCCCTCTCACCGATAATGCTCCGGATTCGCTTAATGCAATCCTGCATTTTCCCGCCGTAATTTATCCTTGCAGGCAGCTTTTTTTCGCCCGCAGTCCTTACAGCCGTTTCGATCAGCTCGTCTATCCCCTCGTTTTTCGCCGCCGAAATGGGCACAACAGGTATCCCCAGCCGCATACTCAGCCGCTTTATATCAATGCTCCCGCCGTTTCCCTCCACCTCGTCCATCATATTCAGCGCCAGCACCATGGGAATGTTCAGCTCTGCCAGCTGAAGCGTCAAATATAAATTCCGCTCAATATTTGAAGCGTCCGCAATGTTGATAATGCCGTCGGGTGCATTATGCAAAAGATAATCCCTTGTGACCGTCTCCTCCGCCGAATAGGGACGAATCGAGTATATCCCCGGCAGGTCAACGACCACGCAATCATCCCTGCCCCTTATATCGCCGCTTTTGCCCTCCACAGTCACCCCGGGAAAATTCCCCACATGACAATGAGAGCCTGTAAGAACATTAAAAAGTGTGGTCTTACCGCAGTTCTGATTTCCCGCTAACGCAAATATCATACCAATTCCTCTGCCTTTTTACAAATGTTCCCCCGCGCCCACCAATTTAAGCGCTCCCCATTCACTCCACCCTCACCGCAATATTCCTTGCCTCCTCCAGCCTTATCGTCAACTCATATCCCCGCAAATAAATTTCAATGGGATCCCCCAGCGGCGCAGCCTTCCGCACCGTCACCCTCGTCCGTGGAATAAGACCCATATCCAGCAGCCTAACCCGCAGCGCCCCCTCGCCGCCCACACGGGTTATCACCCCGGAACCGCCTATTTCAAGCCTGTCAAGGGTAATCTCTTCCGCTTCATGAACATTTTTTTCCTTTTCACCATTCATTTTTTGAGCTCCTTTACTTATTTTATACACTCAAAATACATTGAAACTTAGGAGATTTTCTATAACTTTCAAACTTTTCACCTTTTAATCTTATTCATTTTCGAAATTTTTTATACCCCGGGCAAGCCTGTACCCTTTTGCACAACGTAGTGCGCTATGCTGCAATAATCCAATCCATACACCCTTTCCCCAAAAACTTAAATTGCCCACACCTAACGCTCTTTCCAAAAATAATCATCATTAACCTCTCCATTTAAATCAAACACACATTGATAACACCACATAGCGCTGCGCTCTTTATCCTTGTGCCTCCACTCCAGATCCACAGCAATAAGGCAAGTATCATTACTGTTCACACCCGTCAGAATAAACTTAATACCCATCATAACAGGCTTTTTTATCGACTCTCTGTCCACAAAGCCATTTTCGGCAGCCTCCACAGAATTCTCTTTCAAATAATATTCATAATTTTCCCAAAAATTTTCATATGTCCTATTCACCAAATCGTACCTTTCAACCAACCCCATCAGCTGCGCCCTCATCCTATAAAACCTCCCTCTTCACATCATCATGACCATGCACTTTCCCTATTATCGCTTAACACAATTTCACTGCCTACCAAATCGGTCAACCGTCAATCCATACCATGCACTGCGCTAATTAACTTCAAAACAATCATCCGCAAACTCCCCTTTCAAATCAAACCAACACGAGTAATACCCCGCAGGACTGCACTTTTTTGCTTTATGAAAAAAACACAGATCAACCCTTATTGTTTCCGTTTCAAATTTTCCCTGTTCATTCGGTCTGCTAAGCTCATATTTGACCTCCCTAAGCCATGGCATTGCAATTGAATTTCTGTCATAAAGCCCGTTTTTCCCGGCTATCTTCCCATTCTCAAATAAAAACCTGTCATAATTTTCCCAAAATTTTTCATACGCCCTGTTAACCATATCAAATTTTTCAATAAGCTCCAAAAGCTCTTCCCGCATACCTAAATTATCCGCCTCCCGCCTCGCTTTATAGGCACTTTCACCATTCCGAACCGCATTTTATACCTAAATTATATCATAAAATCTCATACCTGTCAATAGCTTTAAGCAAAATATCATATCTATTTCGCAATTTTGTTCAATTTCACAAACTGCTTACATTCCAATTATGCACATTGCACTATACAACTTTAGTGTATAAAAACAAATAAAATCCGCCTATTTATTGCACTGTAAAAATTTGACATGATTTTTTCAATCAACAATATTACCACTCAAAAATTTCCTGCCTCATTCCCCCGAAAATCCCGCAGCAAGCTTGTAAACACCACTCCAAAAGCCCATGTTTCGCAGCTTCTCCGCCGTTTCTTCCGCCCCGGTCTCCTCTCCGAAGATTCCGAAAACCGCCGAACCGCTGCCCGTCATCATAGCAGCCGCAGCCCCCATATCCCCCATGACCGCCTTAATTAGGTAAACATCGGGATTTTCCGTCACAGGCTCAAAAATATTGTATCACACCCCCGCGGCCGACCAAAGATGACAT
>CAMWLD010000355.1 GCA_947175005.1 uncultured Ruminococcus sp.
GATACATATCAAAGGGGATATTGCTTATTTTAGGCTTAAAGGCAATATTTGACGGCATAAAGGACATTTCCGCCGTGCCGTCAAAATCTTCCGATAATGCCCCGAGATCCTCCAAAAAACCGAAACAAAAGGGCAGCATATTTGACATAGCGGGCGCGCCCGAAAAAGCCGACTGTGACAGTTCCTCGGAAATATCCCCCCGGGAAGCAGCCGTTTTAGGCGCAGCCCTTTCCGCAGACTCGGTTTTTACGGGGATAAGCGCAGGTATGGGGGGACTTTCTCCCCCGGTTATTTTTGTGTTGTCCTTTATTTCGGGGATATGCGCCTGCGGCGGGGGAATGCTTGCGGGAGGGCTTGTCTGCAAGGGCTGCGGGGAAAAATTCCCCGCCGGGGTAATTACCGGGGCGGGACTGATAATTATTGCGGTGTTTTTCTGAGGTAATGTAATTACAGGTAATGTAATTATAGGTAATGCCATTACCACAGTCAGGGGTATATGTCCGTCTCTTCTATTTCCTCGGCAATTTCGTCGGAAACGTCCTCCGCAATATCCTCGGGAATAGCCTCAACAACGGGCACATCTCTCTCCACCCAATCGGCGTAGGGGTCGGCGAGAACTACCCGCCGTCCTAAAAATTCCGATATAAGCTCCCCGAAATATTCCCTGCCCTCGGGGGAAAAGGGTATATTTTCATATTGGTGCAGGCGGCTTTCCACATCATCGGGGGTTATGCCCGCCGCTGTCCATTCCTCGGGGGTGTGGTAATAAAGCCACCGGGGGGTGTAGAGCTTTTCACCCTTTGCTATGGTATGCGCATTGGCATAAAGCCTGCCAAGCTCCGCTGTGTTCTCCGAATAGATGAGATCGAAAATTTCCGTAGGAAATCTAAGCTGCGGATCGTCGGAATTTATATAATATTCCATTGCCGCCTCCGCCTCTTCACGGGGTATGCCGAAGTCATGGATAAAGGAATACAGATTGGCATGACCCCACAGATCATCGGGAATGGGGTTCGTCTCCCGCTTTGCTTTGAACCAACCGTCCACATCTCTGTCACCGCAAAGCTTCCCGTCAATGCCCAGCAAAATGAACTGAACGGGGTCGTTAAAAGCCGACATTTCATCTCCGCCGCTCCCCTCAGAGTTATGATAAGGCTCGGGCGGGGTTTTCGATGTTTCGGATATTGCCGTTGTTACGGGTATCACGGATGTTGCAGGCGTTTCGGGTGTTACAGGCACTCCGACCGCTGCCGGAGGCTCCAATGTATCCGGCACTGCCGACGTGAGGGGCGAGGCGGTCACGTCTGTGTCGGATACATCGGGCGTTCCCGGTGTCACAGGCACTCCGTTCACTCCCGGACGCTGCGATATATCGGACTCCGAGTGCGTAAAAGGCGAGGCGGTTTCGGTGACAGTAATTTCGTTTTTCTCAATGCCCTCCTCCGCGGGGAGAAAATGCGTGCCTATAAAGGCGAATAACAGGCAAGCCGCTGCAGCGCAAAGCCATGGGGCATATTTTGCATATTTATACCTGCTTTTGCGGACGGGTGCACTTGCATCACTTGCCGCACTTGCTGCGTTTACCGCCCTTTCAAGCTCGGCAATATAAGCCTCGTCAATATTTCCTATGCATTCAAGCAGCTTTAAAGAATTCATATAAGCTCCTCCCTTTCAAGAAATTTTTTTAATTCCCTGCGGGTCTTTTTCAGACTGTACTTTATCCTGCCCATGGTTTGTCCCGTTCGTCCGGCGATCTCGTCAATGGGATAAAGGGCGAAATACCGCATTAAAAATATTATCCGTTCATTTTTCTCCCGGGCCTCCAGAAATGCATTGACTGCGGCGGTAAGCTCCCTTTCCTCCGCTTCCTTGTCTGTCCTGCCCGAGCCCCCGATGACCTCTTCAAGTTCTTCAAGGACAAGCTCCGCTGTGCCCCCTCCCCTTTTTTGCCTGTGCTTTGTGCGGTAAAGGCTTACGGCAAGGTTGCGGGTGATCCTGCCCACATAGCCCCCGAGGGCGGCGGGCTTGTCCGGGGGCACTGCGTTCCATACCCTGAAATAGGTATCGTTCACGCATTCCTCCGAATCCTCCCTGTCCGACAGTATGTTCATGGCGATCTTAAAACAGAATTTCCCGTATTTTTCCGACAGCACGGTGATCGCCTGTTCCGAACGTGCAAAGAAAAGTTCTATTATTCCGCTGTCCTCCATATCCGTTCCTCCTCGTAACTGTAAAACCGGGCATCATTGTAGATCTCAAAGCCGAGAATTTCAATTATTGTACCTATATTAAAACCCGGTTTATCCCAACTCAACGAATGCTCTTTTGTAACGCAGTACAAAACAGCTCTGTATTTTACTGTACCGCCGTCCTTATAGCAGCTCGGAAACGGCGCAAGAAGCAGTACCGCAATAATCACAACAGCTATTCGTATTGCCTTGGATTTTTTTGATTTGGTCTTTTTCACATCGTTACCTCCCTTTAAAATTTTTGTTCTGTACTATTAACGTCAACCGGTCAAAAAAAGGAAATAAATATCAATAAATTTTTATGGTATGTTTTATGAACAAAGCAGACAATCCAAAAATTTGCCGCACCTCTTGAAAATACCATGGAGATATGCTATAATTAATAATATATAAGTTAAAAAATACGGAAAAGGTTTCGATGAGTTTTATTATGCCACTGACCTCTGAACTCTGAAAGGTTTTTCCCTAATGAAAATTATAACAAATATACGCAAATCATCCATACGCAATCAAATGGTGGCAATGTTCCTGGTGGTCATAC
>CAMWLD010000356.1 GCA_947175005.1 uncultured Ruminococcus sp.
GGGGGGACCCCTTTGGCGGGTCAAGGGCAGCGCCCTTGCGGGGGACGGGGGGCAGCGCCCCCTTGGCATTAACATAGTGTTGCAAATGAAAGCTCGACAAGAATACCCCAAAGTGCGCCGCCCGATTCGGTAAAATGAAAAAACGAAGTCACACCAAATACAGTATCTCACAATTGCCGAAAAAGTAAAAATCGGGCGGCGCACGCAGCATAGAAACGTGCAGCGAATGCTGCACGTTTCATGCTGCCGCCCGTAAGGGCGCATTTTCCCACGCTCTATCCCGTATATCATTTTATCATATTATCATATAAAATACACATTAGCGTGATATACTAACAATAACGAAAACAGCATTAAGGAGCAGGAAACACCCATAAAAGGCGAGTTTCCCAAAAACCGAAAGGGGTAAAAAAATGTCGGAGAAAAAAATTCTTATAGTAGACGACGAAAAAAATATCCGCAACGTTATCAGCGAGTACGCAAAATTTGACGGCTTTCTCACAGCCGAGGCGGAGGACGGCATGGCAGCCGTGGAAATGTGCCGCAATGAGGACTACGACCTCATAATCATGGACATAATGATGCCAAAGCTGGACGGCTATTCCGCAGTCCGTGAAATACGCAAAACAAAGCAGATACCCGTTATAATGCTTTCCGCAAGAGGCGAGGAATACGACAAGCTTTTCGGCTTTGAACTGGGCGTGGACGATTACGTCACTAAGCCCTTTTCCCCAAAAGAACTGCTGGCAAGAATACGCGCCGTCATCAAAAGAAGCAGCGGCGGCAAGGACAGCACGGGAGAGCGGCTCAAATTCGAGGGACTGGAAATAAATATGGCAGGCAGAGAGGTGATCGTCGACGGCACTCCCGCAGCCCTTACCCCAAAGGAATACGACCTGCTGTTCTACCTTGTGCGCAGCAAGGGGATAGCCCTTTCAAGAGAAAAGCTGCTTGAAGAGGTATGGGGCTATGACTTTTACGGAGACGACCGTACTGTGGACACGCACATAAAAATGCTGCGGAACTCCCTTGGCGAATACCGCAAATTTATCGTGACCCTCCGTGGAATGGGCTATAAGTTCGATGCGGGACGATAAAAAAACAGCGGAAAAATCCGCCGCAGAAGAGATCAGAAACGAAAAGCGCGGGAAGCGCCTGTCGGATATAGGAAAATCCCTGCGCAGCGTCCGCTTTACGGTGTGGATATATTTTGCAATATTCATCACCAGTATACTGGTGCTTATATGGGTCTCCTTTATCGTGTCCCTGGAGGCGACCTACCGCACAAAAAAAACCAGCGACATTGCCTCCCTTGCAAACTATATCCTGACCGAATGGGCAGACCAGGGTTTTACCGAGAATACTCTGGACAGGCTTGCCCATGATAATGAAATGTGCGTTCTGCTTCAGGACAAATACGGGCTTACCCTCTATTCCTATGACGTTATGGAGCGAAACTGTATGCTCCACGGGTATATGAACTTCGGGGAGCTTTCCGAATACCGCCGCCTTGCCATAGACAGCGAAAAGGGCATTTACTATGCCGAGATAACCAATACCCGTTTCGATACAAACACACTGCTGTTCGCCATGGTTATCGGGGATAAAAACGACCCCGGCGGGTATCTTTTTCTGAACACATCATTAGAGCCGCTGGAATCAACGGTCTCTATCCTGCGGGTGCAGATGTTTCAGGTGACCTTGTCTATGATGGTGCTGGGCTTCGGCATTTCCATTTTCCTTTCACGGCTTATCTCAACGCCCCTTATCCGCATAACCAAATCCGCCGAAAAGCTGGCACAGGGGGACTATAACGTTAAATTCAACGGCAAGGGCTATACGGAAACGGAAAAGCTGGCGGACACCCTTAACTACGCCTCCAAGGAAATAACAAAAATAGACACCATGCGCCGTGACCTTATGGCGAATATATCCCACGACCTGCGCACGCCTCTAACCATGGTAAAGGCTTATGCGGAAATGGTCCGCGACCTGTCGGGAGACGATCCCGAAAAACGGAATGAACACCTTGGGATAATCATTGAGGAAAGCGACCGTCTGGCGGCGCTGGTAAACGACATTATGGATCTTACCAAGCTGGAAAGCGGCGCAGCGCCCTTGTCTCCCGAGCTTTTCTGCGTGGGGGACAGGCTTCGGGAGATAATGACCCGATACACCCTGCTTTCCGAGCGGGACGGCTACAACTTCTACGTCAGCGTAAACGAGGACGTATGGGCAGAGGCAGACCTTATCAAATTCGATCAGGTCATCTACAATCTTGTAAACAACGCCGTCAACTATTCGGGAGAGGAAAAGAGCATTTACGTAATGCAGACCGCCACCGACAAAACCGTGGAAATAAGCGTGACCGACACAGGCAGCGGCATATCTCCCGAGCTTTTGCCCCTTATATTCGACCGCTACTACCGTGCGGAAAAGCATAAACGTGAGGTAATAGGCACGGGACTGGGTCTTAGCATTGTAAAGCAGATATTTATACTTCACGGCTTTCAGTTCGGCGTAAGGTCGGAGGAGGGCGTGGGCAGTACCTTCTGGTTTGAAATGGAAAGGAAAAAAATTAATAATTAATAATGAACCGTTAGCCGGTGAGACTGCTTTAACTTTAATTTATTTTGCAGTTGTTTAAAAACAGATATTTTAAAAGGTGCGGAAAAAATCCGCACCTTTTTTAATAACTGTTACGACAAATCAACGCAAACCCAACAACTGTCGACTCATTATTAATTACCTAATTACCAATTATCCGTTGATCTGTCCTCGGGC
>CAMWLD010000357.1 GCA_947175005.1 uncultured Ruminococcus sp.
TTTGAGGACAGGTGGAAATTCTGCCGGAAAGCCCATGGCTTTGGGTTTAACCCTTTTGCGTTCCTGTTCGGACCGCTGTATCTTTTTTACAAGAAAATGTACCGTGAGGGAGCGGCGTTATTAGCTGTTATGGTGATAGCTTCTGCGGTTGCGGGAACGGCTGCGGGGATATTTGCCATGGGGCTTGACACGGACGCTTACACCGGGCGCAAGGACGCAAACGGCGTAAACGTTAGCGGGACGGTTTTCAAGGAGGGCTTTTCCTATTTTGAGCTTACCCCGTGGGAGATCGCCGAAACCCTTGCCGAACATCCTGTTTATGTGGGTCAGGAGTATTGCAGATGCAGGAATATTGATATTTCACAGCTGACAGTGTATGAACAGATCATGCTGCCTTTGCTTAGCAGCAAATATTACTATCTCATAGATAGTTTTCCCGCCTTTGTATTCTGGGCGGCACGGATAATCACCAATATTTTTCTCTGCTTTTTACTGGCATTGCGGTTCGATTTCATTTACTATAAAAGGTTAATGGGACTTGCGGCAAAGCAGCTGGCGGGGATAAAGGAAGGTGCGGCGGAGGCTGCAAGGCAGAAAATTTTGGAAAAGGCTTCTGCGGAGTTTCCCTGCCACCCGCTGTATATCCTTATGGGACTGGCGTTTTTCGGGGTTGTATATCCTATGCCCTTGCCGGTTTTTGAGGCGGCTTGTGTGGGCGCTTTCGGGCTGATGATGTTCCCGTTCATATCTGTAGTGGATTATATTTTCGGCGATAAGAGAAATGCAGTGCGCTAAGCAGAGGCAAGAGGATAAGAGGCAAGAATGCGAATCCGCAGGTTCGCAGGGAAATATGCCTTGGTGTACAAAGTTTAATATACAATGTGTATAAGATTGTTTTGCATATTTACAAATAGTATATCACATAGTGTATAATAACAATAATATATAACATTTTGTAATAAGCAAAATAAATTACTAACAGTATAATCTCAAAAATTTATCCGGAGGGTTTATTTATGTCAAAAGCTAACACAGAAAACGCCTGCGCAGTGGTTCTTGCGGGAGGACAGGGCAAGCGAATGAAATCCGACCTGCCGAAGCCTATGTTTGAGGTGCTGGGCACGCCCATGCTGGACTGGGTGACAGATTCCTGCGAGGAGGCGGGAATAAGCGATATTTGCGTAGTCACGGGCTTTAATCATGAGATCATTGAGGAACATCTGAGCGGCAAGTCGGGTCACCAATATCATACGGTTTTCCAGCCCGAGAGAATGGGCACGGGTCATGCGGTGATGATGACGTTGGAGTGGCTCAAAAGCAGGGCGGAAAAAAATGTGCTTATACTTAACGGCGACGCGCCCTTTATTGACAAGGACACTATTCTTGGGGCGCTGGCGCTTCATGAGGAAAAGGGCAATGCGGTAACGGTGATAACGGCGGAGATCGACGATCCTTTCGGATACGGCAGGATTATCCGCAACGAGAGCGGTATTACGGGCATTGTGGAGGAAAAGGAAGCAAGCCCCGATCAGAAAAAGATTCGGGAGATAAATTCGGGGGCGTACTGGTTTTCGGTGGAAAAGCTTATCGGTGCGCTGACGGAGATAAAGCCCAACAATTCCCAGGGGGAATATTATCTGACGGACTCGATATATATACTTATCAGCAAGGGTTTTCGTGCAGATGCCTATATTTCAGCAAATTCCGACGCCGTTTTAGGTGCAAATGACAGAAAAGGTCTTTTGCTCTTGAATAATTCGGCAAGATTTGCTATAATAAATAAGTTGATGGACGAGGGCGTGGAGTTCACCTGCACAGACGGGGTCACCATTGGCAAACACGTTAAAATAGGCAGGGGCACTTGCATTATGCAGAACGTCATTCTGAAAGGCAGCACCGAGATAGGCGAAAACTGCCGTATCGGCATGGGCTGTATTTTAGAGGACACTGTTGTGGGTGCGAATGCGGTTCTGAATGCGGTTCAGGCGAATTCGGCAGTTGTGGAGGACGGCGCTCACATAGGGCCTTTTGTACAGCTGCGGCCGGGAAGCGTTATCGGGAAGGGCGTTAAAATAGGGGATTTTGTGGAGGTCAAGAACTCGGTCATCGGGGAGAACACTTCTATATCTCACCTTACTTACGTGGGGGATTCGGACGTGGGCAGCGGGGTCAACTTCGGCTGCGGTGTGGCTACTGCCAATTATGACGGCGAGAAAAAATTCCGCACGGTCATTGGCGACAATGCTTTCCTTGGGTGCAACACCAATCTGGTAGCGCCTGTGAAGATCGGCAATGCGGCTTACACGGGGGCAGGCTCGACCATTACGGGGGACGTTCCCGACGGGGCTTTGGCTGTGGAGCGGGGGCAGACGAAAATTATTGAGGGCTTCGGCGCTAAGCGGCTCAAAAGCAGGATCGAGAAAAATTCCAAATAAGCGGCCGGAAAGTCGGCGGCAAGAAGTATCTTTCGGCGTGGTGCGGGCGTTGGGTTCCGCTGTTCGGGGATTTAAACGCATTGTTTGGGTGTATAACGTATCGTAATTTTGTTGGGCTATTATACTAATTGTATAAATATGTTTGTGAAATAAAGTACGATTTGTATAATAATGTTTAATATTACAATAAGTATATAAGTGAAATTGCGATATGTATAATTTAGGCATATATTACTTTTGGTATAATTGCAAAAAAGGTGATTTATTGCTTAATGTATATATTTAGAGAAAAATACTATTTGTATATTAGATAAATGTGTTTGCAAATTGTATAATAGC
>CAMWLD010000358.1 GCA_947175005.1 uncultured Ruminococcus sp.
CGTTTGCAAAGTCAAGCTTTTCATAAACAAAGTCACATTTCATAGTAACAGGCAAGTCACATCTACCAACAAACCAACGCATTTCAAAATTCATTTACATCAACAAGCCGCCCCGGCGTGGCAGGGGAACAAATACGTTTTCATGGCGTGGTAGGAAAAAAGTCGATTCACGGTGTGGTAGAGGAGAAAAGTCGGTTCACAGCGTGGTAGGGGAACAAATTTGGTTCACGGCATGGTAGGGGACAAAGCCCCTCCCCCGGCGTATGAGGGGGAAAAGCCCCGTGGCGTTTGAACGATAATTTTTATTGCACAGAAAAAAATATACAAATCCTGTAATCATTTTTGTGCAATAAAGAGAATTTACCAATTAAATAAAATCAATTGCACAAAGCTATTGACAAATTAACAAAAATGTGTTACAATAATATCGTAACGCAAAATAAAATCTCAAAATAATATTTTAGTTGATAATTTTTACAGTTAACAACATTTCCTGCCATGCATTCTGTACGAAAACCCGCTGTTTCGGGAGAATTTTAACTCTATAAAATTACAAAATGGTTACTATTCGATTACAGTTTGCTTTTAGGGATTGATTTTTTTTCAAGTATGTTGTATGATTATAATAGAACAAAAATTCACGGAAGGAGAAGGGTCAAAAAATGAACGACAAGAAACAGAAGATCGGTTCGGCAAAAGGCAGATCAAAAAAAATAAAGCCGGACGGTGAACCGATTGCAAAAAATGATAACATTTCCCAAAATGATAAAAATATCAAGGACACAATGGCTGATACATCAGCCCCTGATACATCAACTTCTGATATATCAGCCTCCGATATTTCAGCCACTGATACTTTAGACTCCGAAAAATCAATCCCCGATACCGATACATCGGTTCCAAAAAAATCGGTCTCCGAAAAATCAGCAGACAAAGTATCGGCACAGGATAAAGCTGCCGTTATACAGACAGCAGAAAAGTCAGCCGCCGGGATAAAAAAGGGGAACGGCAGAAAACCGTCCCGGCTTACCGACACCAACACACCCTTTGCGGTCGCAACAATGCTGCCGAGCCTTATCGGGGTTATGATATTTTTTATAATCCCATTTATTATAATTATTTGGTACTCGTTTCTTGACAATCCCATAAGCCGTGATTTTGTTTTCCTTAAAAATTACGGCACGCTGCTGGATAATTATTCCTTTAAAATGGCGGCAAGAAACACGCTGATACTGTCGGCGGTGGCTGTGCCTATGGCGGTGATTCTTTCGCTGGGGCTGGCGGGGCTGCTGGACTCGAAGATACCCTGCAAGAGCTTATTCAGAACGCTTTTTCTTTGCCCTATGATGGTGCCTGTGGCGTCCATTGTGCTGATATGGCAGGTAATGTTCCATTATCACGGGACTATCAATGACTGGCTGGGGGCGTGGTTTGAGGCGCAGCCTGTGGACTGGATGAAGTCGAGCAAGTGCCTTATTGTGGTAATGCTGCTGTTTTTATGGAAAAATTTAGGATATAATATGATACTGTTTTTATCGGCGATGAACAATATCCCGAAGGATCTGCTGGAGGTCGCCGAGCTGGAGGGGGCTGGGGCTTTTTACAGGCTGGTACATATAAAGCTTCGTTACCTATCTCCTACGATACTGTTTGTGACGATTCTTTCCCTGATAAATTCATTCAAGCTGTTCAGGGAGGTTTATCTGCTGACGGGTGATTACCCTTATGAGGACCTTTATCTTTTACAGCATTTTATGAACAACACCTTTAAATCCCTTGATTACCAAAAGCTTTCGGCGGCTGCCATGCTTATGGCGGTGGTTATGGTGATAATCATAGGCGGGCTGTTCATCTTTGAAAATAAATTCGGAGGGGACGTGGAAGAATGACGGCGGCAAAAAAAGCTCCCCGCAGACCGGGAGGCGGGAGAAGGCTGTTTCTGAAGATCACTACTGTGATAATGACAATATTTGCGGCGGCGGCGGCGCTTATATTCATAACGCCGACGCTTTTGACCATAACAAACTCCTTTATGTCGCAAACGGAGATAAATGCCAATTACGGCATGGTTTTCGGGACAGGCTCGGACAGCAGGACATTTATTTCGGAAAGGATAAATCTGAAATTTATCCCCGACATTGTCACTGCACAGCAGTATATAACGGCGTTTATAAAAGCCCCGGATTATCTGCTGAAATTCTGGAATTCGGTGATACTTACGGTGCCGATCGTAATATTCCAAACGGCGGTGGCGGTGTTTGCCTCGTATGGGTTTGCAAGGCTGAAGGGCAGACTCAAGGAAATAGTTTTTTTCCTTTACATAGTGCTTATGCTTATGCCCTATCAGGTAACGCTTGTGCCCAACTACCTTGTTGCCGACAAGCTGGGGATACTGAACACAAGATGGTCGATAATTCTGCCGGGAATATTCTCCCCGTATGCGGTCTTTCTGCTGACTAAGGCTATGAAGCGCATTCCCTCGACATATTTCGAGGCGGCTATGCTGGACGGGGCAGGAGAATTCAGGATTTTCACGGAGATATGCTTCCCTATGGTGCGCAGCGCGGTTTTCTCGGTACTGATACTGGTATTTATAGATTACTGGAACATGGTCGAGCAGCCGCTGATAATGCTTTCCGATGAAAGTATGCACCCGCTGTCCATATTCCTTTCAAAGATAAATTCGGGGGACACGGGACTTGCTTTTGCGGTGGCTACGGTCTACATGGCGCCAAGTCTCCTGATGTTCCTTTACGGTGAGGAATATCTGGTG
>CAMWLD010000359.1 GCA_947175005.1 uncultured Ruminococcus sp.
AGCATATAATCATTAAAAATGAATTTTACGACCGCTTGTGCAGGATTTTCGACCGCTTCTGCAAAAGCGGTTGTTTTTTTATTTGATGAGGTTTATAATAAATATAAAGACATTCCCGGGAAAATGCAAAAGGAAGTTGATAATATGAGAAAACGGTTTATAGCAATGGCAGCCTGCCTTATGCTGCTTACGGGCTGCGGGCAGAGTGCACAGAGAAATGATGAGCTGCCAGAGGATACTCCTTGGAATAACGGCGTTAATGCTGTTATGGAAACGGATATGGGCTGGTACACCAATATGAGCCGCACAAATCTGCTTAATCTTCATTATATCGACAAGGACAGCGGTGTGGATGTTTTTCTGTGCAGCCGCCCGGAATGTATGCACGAAGGGGGCAGCAGCTGCACTGCCACATACAATGGACTTGAAACGGTAAACACGGTCATGTATAATGGGGATATTTACTTTGCCGCCTACGAGCAGGACGAAGAAACGGCGGGTATAGCTCTTTACAGGGTGACGGCGGACGGCTCTTCAATAGACAAGGTTTCGGACGTTTACAAGATAAAATTTCCCCGGGACGACGAATGCAAAATCGGTAATGAACCTTTTATAATCCACAAGGGATATGCTTACATTCCCTTTGATATATCAAAGAGCAGTCTGCCGGGATTCGGCGGATATATTGACAGCGGATTGATGAAGGTGAATATTTACACGGGGGAATGCAGCGAGATAGTTTCCGATGAGGAAGGGTATTTTTCCCCAAGGGCGCGCCGCCTGATGGGCTGCGGAGATTTTGTTTATTACGATTGGTCGGGGACATGGCAGTATGATACCGTAACGGGGGGCTGCTCCCCTGTTGGGATAAAAAGCGAGGATAAATATACTTATATTATAGGGGTCACGGACAAGAATTTTTTTATAAGCACTTTAAATGAAAAGGACTGCCTTAAAATAGAGACTTATGACAAGGAGACTCTGGAGTTTGCATACGTTGCTGCCGATACGGAGGGAGCAGATCATTGGCCACGTATTCTTTTTTACAATGATATGATATTCATCTGCGGTTATTTTGAGATCGGCGTTTACAAGGACGGCGAAAGGATAGGCGGCATTTCCTACGAAATGGGCGAAAACGAATACAAAAAAGATGAAGACTATTTTGACGGCCACTACAAAAGAGATGGGGACGAATTTATCGGGCAATGGAACGAGTTTAAAATTTCCGGGGAGCATTTGTATCTGATAGAAAGTAACTTTTTAAATTACAATTATGAAACCCGTGTGCTTTGCAATGTTTACCGCTGCCCTTTGGAGGATATAATTTCGGGAGAGGGTGAATTTGAGGAAGTTTTCAGGGTGACGGACAACAGAAGTGCAGAAGCTTTATGGGCAGAACATTTTGCTGCGATAAAGAAAGGAGGCTGAAGTTTGAAAGGTGCAGGGAATCCCCTAAGTTTCAATATATTTTTGATGTACAAGATTAAGTAAAGGAGCTTAAAAATATGAAAAAAAGAATTATAATAATGATGATTTGCCTTATGCTGCTTACGAGCTGCGGGCGGGGCGGGAGCAATACAGAACACCCGGAGGACACCCCTTGGAACAACGGTCTTAATGCTATAATGGAAAACGACAAGGGGTGGTACACCAATGAGAGCGCTGCGGATATTCTGAGTTTACGGTACACGGACAAGGAAAGCGGAGCGCAGGTTTATTTATGCAGCCGCCCGGAATGTATGCACGAGGGGGGCGACAGCTGCACTGCCACGTACAATGACATTGAGCCAGTAAACACGCTGATGTATGAGGGGGATATTTATTTTGTTGCTTACGAGCAGGACGAGGAAACGGCGGGGATAGCCCTTTACAGGGCAGCGGCGGACGGCTCGACCCTGGACAAGGCGGCGGACGTTTACAAGATAAAGTTTCCGCAGGACGACAGGTGCGATGTTGCGCAAGAACCGTTTATAATTCACAAGGGATATGCTTACATTCCCTTTGATATGTCTAAACGCAGTCTGCCCGGATTCGGCGGATATATTGACAGCGGACTTATGAAAGTAAATATTTACACGGGGGAAACGGCAGAGATAGTTTCCGATGATGAGGGGTATTTTTCCCGCAGGGTGAGCCGCTTAAAGGGCTGCGGAGATTATGTTTACTTTGACTGGATAGGAAAAAAGCCGGGGGACAGCGGGACTTACCGCTATAATATCACAAGCGGAGAGGTCTCCCCTACCATTGTTAATGATGAAATTTACACAGTGCTTTCGGGGGTCACGCCCGATAGGGTTTATGTAAGCACGGCAAATGAAAAATTTTGCCTCAGGATAGAAAGCTATGACAGCGAGACCTTTGAATATATAGGCATTGCCGCAGATACAGAAGAGAGGAATATGGCCTCCTGCACGCTTTTTTACGATGATATGATCTTTATCTGCGGAGATAATGATATAAGCGTTTACAAGGACGGTGAAAAGATAGGGGGGCTGACGGGCTGCGGAGAGGATACCGATGAGTTCGAATACAGCGATAATATATCCTATTACAGGTATCAGAATTATATATGGAAGATCTCGGATAATTATTTTTACAGGATAAGATATGGAGATTATTTTTTCGAGGAACGAATTTTATATTATATTGACCGCTGCCCTTTGGAGGATATTATTTCGGGAGAGGGTGAATTTGAAGAGGTAGTGAGGGTCATGGACGAAAGGGGGAGAACCATTCTTTTAGGGGGATATACCGGGGAAGTT
>CAMWLD010000360.1 GCA_947175005.1 uncultured Ruminococcus sp.
GAGATCTCCCGCAAGAATTTCAACACAAGGATAGGCTCTGTTTCGGAAAATGAGCTAGGGCTTATAGCGCGGTCGGTGGACGAACTGGCGCAGAAGCTCCAGGATCAGAACAAGCAGATAGACGATTATCGGAACATCGACCCCACGACCCAGCTTAAAAACCGATACAGGCTGTATGAATATCTGAACGACCTGGCGGTAAGCAGAGATGAGACCAGGCAGCGGTTCGCCCTGCTGTTTGTGGATATTGACAACTTCAAGTGGATAACCGAGACCCTGGGGCATAAGCTCGGAGACGAATTTTTGCGCACCTTCGGGCAGAGGCTGAGGGCTGTTGTGCCCAATGTGTTCCGCTTCAGCGGGGACGAATTTGTGGTAGTCACGGAGTTTAACGAGGACTATGGGGTTATAGAGGACGTGGTAAAAAAGCTGCGTATGGAAATGGCAGAGCCTATCGAGATACTCAACGACAAGCTGTATGCGCAGTTTTCCGTGGGCGTGTCGGTGTTCCCGGACGATGATACAAATCTTGATATGCTGCTCAGGGACGCTGATATTGCAGTGTCCAGGGCGAAGGAAAAGGGCAAGGGCAGGACTGCTTACTTTAACCCCTCCTTCCACCAGAAGCTGGCCAACAAGGCGACCATTGCTCAAAAGCTCAACAAGGCACTGGAAAATAACGAGATGTTCCTTAAATTCCAGCCTATCATCTCGGTGCGCAACGGCGATATCCACGGCTTTGAGGTGCTTGTAAGGTGGGAAAATGATGAACTGGGTCATGTGCCGCCGTTCACTTTTGTGCAGATCGCCGAGGAAACAGGGGCTATCGTGGAAATAGGTACGTGGATATTTGAAACAGGCTGTCGCTACCTGAAGCGAATGAACGAGTACAACAGCGATATAATCATGTCCATTAACGTTTCGGCTGTGCAGCTGAAGAAAAAGGACTTTATTGATAAGGTCGTAAGGACACTGGAAATTTTCCATATTGACCCGAAGAATTTGCAGATCGAAATAACAGAGACCTGCCTTGTGGACTTTGCCCAGGGAGGAAACAATGTTCTGCAAAAGCTTGCGGATCTGGGAATATCCCTTGCGCTGGACGATTTCGGCACGGGATATTCTTCTTTCGGATATTTAAAGGATATGCCCATTAAAACGCTGAAGGTGGACAAATCCTTTGTTGACGAGATATGCAACAAGAATAAGGACTTGCAGATAACAGGCTCTATCATTGATATGGTGCGCAATCTTGGCATTAAAACCGTAGTCGAGGGCGTTGAGTCAATTGAGCAGTATAATATTCTTAGCGAAATGCAATGTGACTATATTCAGGGCTTTTTGATGAGCAAGCCTTTGAGCGCCAACGACGCTATGGAATTTGTAAAGAGCTATGACGAGCTGCACAAGCCTAACCGCCGTTCGCTGGAGGAAAACTCCAACAGGCTTGCTGCCGAGAGGGAGGAAAAGGAGAAACAGCTGGAAGAAAAGGAAAGTTGATAAAACAGTATTTTGTAAAGTGCAAAAACCAAGTGTTTATAAAAAGTTTTCGCCGCAGCGCCATGGCACTTATGTTTTTGCAGCGCCATGGCACTTATGTTTTTCGGGCAAAAGTGCTGTGGCGTTTCTTTTGATAATGTAACGGCTTTGATGTATAATTATTACTAAGATAAATCGGACTTTAGAGGAGTTGAAAATATGATACTATATAGACCTGTCGGTACAGCCGAGCTAAAGTTGATAGAACAAAGCGGGTATAGATGCTTTCCGCCAAGATTACCGGAACAGCCTATTTTTTATCCTGTATTAAACGAGATGTATGCTAAGGAAATAGCCGAGAGGTGGAATGTCAAGGACACATCAGACCACAAAGGATATGTAACAAAATTTGAAGTTGATGATGAGTATTGTTCACAATTTGATATTCAAACCGTCGGCAGAAGTTATCATCAAGAATTATGGATACCTGCCGATGAACTTGCAAATTTCAATCAGCATATTATTGGAACGATAAAAGTAATTGATGAATTTTCGGATAATGAATGATATAAATTCCGGTCTATGCGAGTGACCGAATATTGACAATAAGCCCCGAAGCAGTTATGGGTATTGCTTCGGGGCTTTTGGTATCGAACTAAAGCAGCTGTTTGTCCAGTTCTTTTTTCAGTTTCTTGATTATCTTTTTTTCAAGTCGGGAAATGTAGGACTGGGAAATACCTATCATATCCGCCACCTCTTTCTGGGTCTTTTCCCTGCCTGTTTTCAGCCCGAAGCGCATTTCCATGATAACACGCTCCCTCTCGGGCAGCTCGGCAACGGTATTTTTAAGTACGGTCTTTTCGGCGTCGTCCTCAATGCGGCAGTTCACCATATCATCGTCCGTGCCCAGAATATCCGAGAGAAGCAGCTCGTTTCCGTCCCAGTCGATATTGAGAGGCTCGTCTATGGAAATGTCGTTTTTGTGCTGGGAATTTTTCCGCAGAAACATAAGTATCTCATTTTCAATGCACCGTGAGGCGTATGTGGCAAGCTTGATGTTCTTTTCGGGTGAAAAGGTCTTGACCGCTTTGATAAGCCCGATCGTGCCTATGGAAACCAGGTCTTCAACGCAAATTCCCGTGGACTCAAACTTTTTTGCAATGTAGACCACCAGCCGCAGATTGTGAACAATAA
Organism: uncultured Ruminococcus sp.; assembly: GCA_947175005.1. Classification (GTDB taxonomy): domain Bacteria; phylum Bacillota; class Clostridia; order Oscillospirales; family Ruminococcaceae; genus Huintestinicola. Next base: position 2,674 of record CAMWLD010000360.1, read on the forward strand.
GCTGCTCACGTCCCTTGGCGGCGGTGGTTTCGTCGGCTCGCAGCCACTCAAAGGCTTCCGCTTCCTCGCTGCGGGTCAGCGG
>CAMWLD010000361.1 GCA_947175005.1 uncultured Ruminococcus sp.
GTCATATTCCGTACCCTTTTCGTATTGATAGCAGTACCCCAGATTCCTCATGGCAAAGCCGTTTCCGAGGCCTGCCGCCTTTTGGAAAAGCTCAAATGATCTCTTCATTCTTTCTTTATTATCCTCGTCTTGCCCGTAAATTGCTGCAAGATTTGTCATGCTTGCAGCGTGACCCATTTCGGCGCCTTTCTCAAAAAGCTCTTTTGCTTTTTCCTCGTCAATGTCCACACCTCTGCCTTTGCTGTAGCAAAGAGCAAGTGTGCATATCCCCTCGGGACAGTTTTGATCGGCGGACCTTTTTGCCCATTCAAATGATTCCTTTATGCCGTCCTCATCGGTATTTTTGCAGATGTTATAAAGCATTGCGGAATACTTTGCCTGCATTTCGGCGTTGCCCGTCTCTGCTCCTTTTTGTATTTTTGCCGCTTCCTGCATTGTTTCATAGGAGCTTGTGCCGTTGATGTCACCGTTTTCGGCCGCTCTTGTTATCCAGTAGGCAGCCTTTTCAAAATCCCTTTTAATGCTCAAATACAAAGCGCCTAAATTATACTGGGCAGAGCCTATATCATGCTTCTCCGACAAGGTCCTGTACAGCTCAAAAGCCCTGTTATCATCCTTTTTATCCATGTAATATTGGGCAAGCTTCAGCATAACGCCAATGTTTCCCGCTTCCACTTCTTTCATGATCTCGTCCGTTTTGATTCTGTATTCACCGTCGTCCTCATCATCTTCATCAAATCCGAAAACATGTGGCATTAATACGGAAACCTGATTTTTCTCACCAAATAAATTTGCCGCCATAAGGCTGTTTTCCATAAACTCGTCCGCATAAGCCCGTGCAGTTATAACGGACATTCCGAAAAGGGAAAATTCCACACAGCTAAGCTCGGGACGGCGGTATCCCTCAACAGTCTTTACCGCAAGCCTGCCGTTTACCGCCGTTATGAGTATGCCGCAGTGTTCCGGGTCAAGCTCGTCTATTTTTTTATCCAGCCCCTCTCTCTGAAGATATAAATTAAGATTATTTCCCGCATTGAACATAGGCTCGTAATTTCGGGGATCGGACATAGTTTTGCCTGTCATATTTTCGGCATTTATTTCACCGTCATACCTTGCAGCAAAGGCGTATCCCTCACCTGCGCCCGACAGATTTGCAGTGCCCGACGAACCGCGCATAAATGCCGACATTTTTATCTTGTTTTTCGTGTATTTGAAATAAAAATAATAGGGAAATGAGATAGGTTCAAATGTGTAATTCATGGTCAAAAAATTATGCTTTTCAAAGGTCATTTTTTTCAGTTCTTCAATAGCCTCGCCGGTGACAAATACAGGCAGCAAATAATTGTTTTTTTTTGACATAATAAGTATCCTCCGTTTTATTTTTGTAATATTTATTCGTGGGAATCTTTCTGCTTTTTCGACCTCCTTATGTTTGTATTATATCATAAAGGGTGGACAGATACTGTCATCCTGCATAAAATTGTGATTTTTTGGTTTATTTGCCGGCATTGCATTCATACTTATTTTTCTCCCGTTTATTTTTCCGAACAGTTTGTAAAAAATTGGCGATACTGCTTTCGCAATATCGCCGCTGCATTACGTATATTATTGACATTTACACGGTTCTGTTTTTATCCGATCGGGGGTAATCCTATGTCAAATAATCGTTATGTTGTCCGTTCTCGGTCAATGATCTTCATTATATCCTCGTCCGCATTGAACACTGCTGCATTTCCCATAGAATCTCCGTCTCTCACCAGCAGTGAAAATCTGACGATTTCAAAGCCGTATTTTTTCTCATCAATGCCGTCCAGCCAGCATTTGAGTATTCCGTATTTACTGCCGTCGGAGGGGGAGCTGTCGGGAATATCGAATTTGCTCCCGTATATACGGATAATATCACTTCCCGTCAACACCATAAGCTCGTTGGCAGTCAGGTTGTATTTACAAATTTCTTCGGTAATATTTTCCTCGTTATATATAATTTCAGGGTATTCCTCAAAGGAGGGCGCAGGGTATTTTTCCGGGGAATAATCCTCCGGCAGCAGTATTTCATTTCTCAAAAGCTTAAAACCGTTATGTCCTAAACTGCCCAGCTCACTTTCGTCATAATCGGGGATATATTCTATACTCGATAGTGCGCATTTGTATCCTCCTCCACTGACATTGATGTTTACATAGCCCTTGTATTTATCGTCAATGTGAAAATAAATATCGCTGTCCATCATATAGCCTGCCTCTTCTATCCCGGTAAGATACTGGATATCCTCCTTGGTAACGCTGTAGATATCCATGCCGGCAAAAACTATCTGTGGAGTATATTCCTCGCTGTATTCGCAAAAGGAGGCAGTCAGTGACGTTACCACGCATTTGTCAAAGGGCAGTTCTTTGTCGGGACAATGATATTTTGCCGTCAATATCGGAATGCTGTTGCAGTAAATAAAGGCCAGCCCCTTATATTTATTAAGCTCCTCTTTATAATCACACGACCAAATAAAAATCTCATACTCTTTGTTCAGATCGGCAAGGGTGCAGGGAAAATCATATCTTGTGCCGCCGATGTAAACGCTCCTTAGATCATCCTCTGTAATTCTTCTTGGCTCTGTCCGCATAACGCTTGGGTCTGCTTTAGCGGTGCTCTTAGGTAAAGAGGCTTTGCCTTTTATATTATCGGAATTTTTTTCCGCCATTTTTTGCAAGGAAACATCCTCATAAATTTCTGCCGCCCCGCACATAAAGTAGAC
>CAMWLD010000362.1 GCA_947175005.1 uncultured Ruminococcus sp.
CCCATGATAACGTAATCATTACCATATTTCTTCTTGAAGCCCTCAAGGTCATTGTGAGCGGCACAAAATGAAAGCGGCGTTCCTATGTAATCGAGCTTTTTATTTAACTGCGCCTTTGAGGCAGTTTTTGCCCGTTCGATAATTTTTTCTGTATCGCCAACATAACACGCATAAAGCAAGCTTTGCTTAAATTTTTCCGCCGCCTTTAATTTTTTTCCGACCTTTGCCCTTGTCTCCTCGGGCAAAGGCTCTAAACCGAATTCATTAAGCAGCAGCGCCTCATGGTTACAGCCTTGATAAACATACGCATCATAGTCTTTTTTTGCAAATTGCCTGTACTCTTTAAATTTGCCTTTTTCATATAAATAAACGTGTACTGCATTATCGTTCTTTGACGCAGCGTCAAAAAACTGTTTTTCATATTTACCGTAAAGCCCGTCAACATAATTGATCTCCCGGGGAGAAGATATATATCCGCCGCTTTCAAGCCTGTAGTCTTTGGCCCTTACCCCTATTGTGTTATACGTTTCTATAATTAAAATATAATCATCATACTTCAGATCGTTTATTATTTCCTCATCCCATTCTGTGTGCATATTTATTTTCCTTTCCGATTCGGATTGCTTTTAATTCTTTATCCCCAAAGATTTTTTTGAAATTTTTCTCCGATATATTTCCATACCGCAGCAGATTTTACTCATTTTTTTCATATTCGTATATCTTAAATGCATTCCATACAACAGGCTCGCCCATGCTGCGTATCATTTCGGAAAACTCCTTTACCCGTCCAAAATCATTCACTATAAGCCCCGTGCCGCTGTCCACCCGCAGACCGTCAAGCTCCTCATTCAGCGAATTGATGATATAGCTGTCCCACGCAAGCCCGCTGTCGCCGACAGCGCCGTTTCCAAGGATTTCGCAGCCGAGCTTTTTTGCGGTAAAATGCCTGCTCTCATCAGCATTTTGGATATCCTTCTTATATTCACGGAATATCTCCTCATCGGTAAACAATCCGACAAGCCTGAACATTCCAATCTTTGGACCAATCTTTGAACCGATATTTTCAAGATACGGCAGCATTGCCTCTGCACTCTCCAAGCTCCGGAAACGTGAGTAACTATCTAATTCTCCCCAATTAAACAAGTCCCCCGCAAGCCGTGAAAATCCGACAAATTCTTCCTCGTCAAGCCCAAGCATTCGGGCATACTCATAATGTTCCCTTTTGGGATAATTCGTAAAAACGCACTTCATCAGATCGGGAAATTTGTCGCTCAAACCGTTTTCGCTCACCGAAAGAATGTTCTCAGCCTCCAATGTACACCACCACGGCCTCGGAAGCGGTCTTACAAAATAATACCCCAGACATTTCATTCCCTGCATTTCAATACATTCCTCATTCCGTCCAGCTTTACAGCAGCCTCATGCGCCCTGTGCAAAAATCCTTCAATCTTCATATCCTCATAATCCCAGTTCATAGGCTCAAGCGCAGTTGCACCACTGTAGCCGGTCAGATCAATTTTCTTCATAACACATTCCCAGTCAATATTCCCGTCAAATGGCAGCTGATGTTGATTATTCCTACCCCCGTTATCCTGCAAATGCAGCGCAAACAGCCTGTCTCCGTATTTTCCAAGCAAATCAATATCAGGTGCAAAATTCGCATGATGACAGCTGTCGTAACAAAATCCCACAAATTTCGATTTTACCGTCCCCAAAACCATTTCTAAATTCATTGTATTCCCCAAATTTTCAAAAGCAACCCTAACGCCGCATTTTTCGGCTTCATGAGCGATTTCATTAACTCGTCCCATTCCATGCTCGTTTATAGGAAAATCATCCCCCGGCAAATGTATGACCACCGTTGGGATTTCACGCTCTCCACAGTCTCTCACACACTGCATATAGCTTTCAAAAACGCTATCCCCCTGCAAATTATCCATGGAAAGACAATTCTGCTCATGAACGGGAGCATGAATATTTTCTATAATCAGCCCCGCCTCTCTCGCATATTCGGCGTCCTTTTTATACCCCTCTCCCCTGCCGAATTTATCGCTCCACCACAGCATTACACAGTTAAATCCCGCATTTTTTATCAGCTTATAACGCTTGTCAAACGATACATCATATCCAAAGCAATCATATATACCAAGCATTTTTTACCTCCGACATTTTCAAATCAAAATAGCCATGAAATTCAAACTTGCAGCCAATCAAATCGAAAATCGTCGCTCACATTTTTAAATTTCCGTACACATGGGTAAAATGCACTATTTCAAATATTATCCCTAAAACGACTAATACCCCGTTTTCCCGCCATAAACCGATACAAACATAATATAACGGCGGCATCATAACAATAAAAAACATCATGACCCCTACCGATTGATGACCTGCGAAATACAGTCCCCAGCCGAAGAAATTCAGCAGCAAAGTGACTATCGCCGAAATAAACCCGACCTTGCAAATACCGCTTCCCACCCCGAACACGGGAATATTTTCCCGAACCGTGAAGATTATCAAAGCGATACATAAAGACCCTAACACCTTTTCACAAATATCCAGTGTAACCGAAGATTCCTGCATATTCATGATCGGATTATTTTGGAGCTTAAATAGCGGCATGACCATATACGGAACTTCCTGCAAGGCAAACAAAACAATACCCGGGAGCCAAAGCCCTATGTACTGTTCCCCGAAAAGCTTTAACCATTTAAACACATTTATTT
>CAMWLD010000363.1 GCA_947175005.1 uncultured Ruminococcus sp.
ATACTGAGGTTTGAGGCGATCTTTACCTGTGTGGTAGCCTTGTAGATATCACATTCGCCCTTGAGCACACTGCCGAGGTCATAGGTTATATCGTCCTTTACTCCCAGCATTATATCAAGACATCTCAGACCGAAGTCAAGCTCGATTATAAGCGTTCTGTTGCCCTGCTTTGCCAGCGCAAAGCCCAGCTCGGAGCATATGGACGACTTACCGGTGCCGCCTTTACCGGATGTTATGGCAATGATTTTAGACATATAACTATTCCTTTCTGAAGTTATGAGTTTTGCGATTTTTGCAGAAAACCGAACCCGTAAGCAGATTGCAATAATGCAGCCGGCAGGACGCGGCTTGAAAAATTCGGATATTTCAGTCCTTCCTCCGCAGCGTTCATATAAGATTGACGGTCTTACACTTTGGAGCAGCTTTCTGCGGAAACCTTGCCCCAATGCACGAAAAAAACAAAATGCGAACCGTGCAAAACCTATTAATTCTATTTTACCATATTTTCAGAAAATGTCAAAGGATTTTTGCTAAATCTGCACAATTTCGTGAAATAGTTATCAAAACCAACAGCAATATTTGTGCATTTTAACAAGAATATTTTTACAATAATGTAACACTATACGTCAACAATGCAGTATCCTGTAAAAAAACACCCGAATATCAAAAAATATAAAAAAACAGGGGCAGCAAGCAATAGGTAGAATTCATTGCATTCCCTCCTGCGGTATGCAACATCTTCCCGCCTCCTGCTTAATGCCCCTTTTTATTAAATATCCGAGGAAACAGCGCAGTAAAGCTTTATCCTCTGATCGTGCGGCCTCAAATTAATAAGCCTTCCCGAAATAAACCATACACTTAGCAGGCTTACCGCAGCAAACACAGGTTTCCGACAGCTTTTCCTGCTCAAAGGGAATGCACCGCGAGCCTACCCCCGTTGCCTCCTTGACCTTGTCCTCGCACTCTTCCTCGCCGCACCACATGGCCTTGATAAAGCCGTCGCCATTCTTTTGGAGCACATCGTTTATCTCTTCCATACTCGTGCAGGCATACGTCCTGCGCTCCCTATTTTCCAGAGCCGCCTTGTAAAGCCCGTCATGAACCTCTTGCAGCTTGCTTTGTACAGCCGCCTCGATCCCCTCCAGCGAAACAAAGCTTTTTTCCCTGTTGTGCCTCGTCACGATCACGCACTGATTCTGCTCAATATCCTTAGGCCCTACCTCGATTCTTACAGGCACGCCCTTCATCTCATACTCCGCAAATTTCCACCCGGGGCTGTTGTCGCTGTCGTCCACCTTAACGCGAATGCCCGCAGCCTTGAGCGTTGCTTCCAGCTCACGAGCCTTTTCCAGCACACCCTCCTTAAACTGCTGAATGGGCACTATCACCGCCTGAATAGGCGCTACCGCAGGAGGCAGCACCAGCCCGTTGTCGTCGCCGTGAGTCATTATCACCGCACCGATAAGCCTAGTCGTAACACCCCACGAAGTCTGATGAGGATAAACCTTTTTGTTTTCCTTGTCGGTATACATTATCTCAAAAGCCTTTGCAAAGCCGTCCCCGAAATAGTGGGAAGTGCCCGCCTGCAAAGCCTTTCCGTCGTGCATAAGCGCCTCTATTGCATAGGTAGCCTCCGCACCCGCAAACTTGTCGCTGTCGGTCTTTCTGCCCTTTATCACAGGCATGGCAAGGCTCTCTTCGCAGAAACGCGCATAAACGTTCAGCATACGCTCTGTCTCTTCAATTGCCTCCTCTGCAGTGGCATGAATGGTGTGCCCCTCCTGCCATAAAAATTCTCTCGACCGCAGGAAAGGACGTGTGGTTTTTTCCCACCGCACCACCGAGACCCACTGATTGTACAGCTTGGGCAAGTCTCTGTAGGAATGTACAATATTTGCATAATGCTCACAGAACAGCGTCTCCGAAGTGGGGCGCACGCAAAGCCTGTCCTCCAGCTTCTCGCTGCCGCCGTGAGTTACCCACGCCACCTCGGGCGCAAACCCCTCCACATGGTCTTTTTCCTTCTGCAAAAGGCTCTCGGGAATAAACATGGGCATACAAACATTCTCATGCCCCGTCTCCTTGAACATTCCGTCCAGGATCCTCTGAATATTCTCCCAGATAGCGTAGCCGTAAGGCCTTATCACCATGCAGCCCTTAACGCTGGTGTACTCTATCAGCTCCGCCTTTTTCACAATGTCCGTGTACCATTTTGCAAAATCCTCGTCCATTGAAGTAATGGCGTCCACCATTTTTTTGTTATCCTTAGCCATTTATCTTTCCTCCCGGTTTTGATCTTGATTATTATCATCGAGGTTCAGTTCACCCTCGTAAATATCTTTGACTTTGTAATTCTCCTCCACCCTTTCGGGAATAGGCTCGACCCCGGAGGCAGCGCTGTCATCGGGTTTCCTGCCCAGCAGCCTGTCCACCGCACCGGCGATCTTCTGTAAATTAGCCGTAACAATATAAATGAGCACCATAGCCAGAACCGCCATGCCCACAGCCGCCCCTGCGCTCGTCACAGGCTTGTCCGCCTGTGAGGACGTTGCCGTTGGCGCAACAGGTGCAGCCTGTTCCGTCATCGCCATGAATATCCACGGTATCTCCCGCAGGCTCAAAACCATAACACGCCCGCCTCCTTTCAAAAAAGATACAATTATTATACCATAATTCTGTTTCCATTTCAAGTAATATTTTTTAACATTTCACGGCATTTCTC
>CAMWLD010000364.1 GCA_947175005.1 uncultured Ruminococcus sp.
TTTCTATGCTGTCGATTATCTTAGCGTCGTCCGTCATTACATTGATTATTTCAAGATTATGCCGCTTGCCAACTTCAAAGTCGTTGGGGTCGTGGGCGGGAGTGATCTTTACAACGCCCGTACCGAAATCCATTTCAACATAATCGTCCGCAACAACGGGAATTTCCCTGCCAACAAGAGGCAGGATAAGAGTCTTGCCCACAATATCTTTATATCGCTCGTCATTGGGATTTACAGCCACTGCCGTATCGCCGAGCAGTGTTTCGGGGCGCGTAGTGGCAAGCTCCACATATCCGCTGCCGTCCTTTAAGGGATAGCGCAAATGCCAGAAATGCCCTGCCTGTTCCTCGAAAATAACCTCGGCGTCCGACAATGCAGTCTTGCAGCAGGGACACCAGTTTATCATACGTTCACCGCGGTAAATAAGCCCCTTGTTAAAGTAGTTTACGAATACTTCCTTTACTGCCGCCGAACAGCCCTCGTCCATGGTAAAGCGTTCTCTTGACCAGTCGCAGGATGAGCCGAGCTTTTTAAGCTGCTCCACTATCCTGCCGCCGTACTGCTTTTTCCACGCCCAGGCACGCTCCATAAATTTCTCTCTGCCGAGGGTCTCCTTTGTAAGTCCCTCCTTTGCCATGGCGTCAACTATTTTTACCTCCGTTGCAAGGGCGGCATGATCCGTTCCGGGCAGCCAAAGGGCAGAATAGCCCGACATTCTCTTGTGACGGATAAGAATATCCTGCAAGGTCTCGTCAAGAGCATGCCCCATGTGCAGCTGACCTGTGATATTCGGGGGAGGTATCACTATCGTGTAGGGAGTTTTCTTCGGATCTACCTCCGCCCTGAAGCAGCCGTTTTCCTCCCACTGCTTGTAAATTCTTTCCTCGAACTCCTTTGGTTCATAGGTTTTTGCCAGTTCCTTTTTCATTCTTTTGAGCCTTCCTTTCACTTCGGGACATAAAAAACGCCCCGAACCTGTAAATTAGTTCAGGGCGGATATTCCGCGGTACCACCTGAATTCACAAAAGCAGTATAAAGGGCTTTATAAAGAGCTTTATTTATAAAGCTATTGTGCGCTCATTCTTTTCTGTAACGGGAAATCCCGTCGGGAACTAATAATATGCACTCAAAAACAAAAACACACGTTCGCACCCGCAGCTCCGAGACTACTTCGCCGCCGCTCCCTTAGAGGCTTGCACCAACCGCCTTTTCTCTGCAAGGGGGACATACAGACTACTCCTTCTCTTCACAGCCTTTTTTGATATTACAGTAAAATTATACCACAGCTTTTTCCTTTTGTCAAGTGCTTTTTTCGTAAATTATCATTTTGCTGCGTTATTAAAGTACCCCTAAAATCGCAAATTAATCCGAAAACACATAAAAACGTCCCTCCGCCAAGCAAAGGGACGTTATGTAATAGCTTATATCCACATAGAAATATCCGTCACAAAGGCATAAGGATCGGCACGCATTTTAAGAAGCGCCGCCGCAAGCAAAGCCCGTGAGTCAATAAGAAAAGCCTTTGCCTCGCCTATCTGCCCCTTTCGTATGTCGGGTTCTTCCAATATCCATTCTATGCGCCCGAATTCGCTGCCCCAGCCGAAATCGTCTCCCCCTCTGTAAACCCGCTTTTCGCCGTTCACCGTATAGGTTTTAGGCTCGGTCGGACGGATAAATGGGGGCTTTACTATCTCCTCAATGCCGTGCATAAAGGTGCAGGAATCGAGTATCTCCCCTATGAAAAGCAGCTTGCCTTTATAAACAGGCAGCAGCATAAAGGGCGAATGAACTCCAACGGCAGCATCATCCATTATATGTCCAACTGTGAGAGTATGGGCAAGTCTGCCCTTGGCGCACACCGAATGGGTAGGGTTAACGCTTCGGACAACTCCCGGCATACGCCAAAAAACTCTTGGCAGCAAACCTATGCAAGGTTCTGTGGTATCGCTGTCAAAAACAGGGTTTTCCGCATTGACATTTTCATATGTAAGGGCAGGCATGAGCAAAGTGCCCTCCTCGCCGATAACGGCTTCGATATCCCCGATTATCTCCTCGGGGGTGCGCTTTGTCTGCATGGCTTTCATTGAGGAATGCACCATGACAACATCTCCGCTGCACAGTCCCAGGTCATTCATCTGCTGTCTGTAGCGTTCACTTTCGGTCATACGTTAAGCCCCTTTTTCTTAATTGGCATAAGCAAGTCCAGCTGTCCGTCAATGCCGTTTTTCGGCCAGCCCATGTGTGAGGAATAAACCCAGTTCAAATGCTCCTCCAGGCAGCCTCCCATTATCTCCAGACCCTGGGGGTCGTAATTCAGCTCATATTCCGAACTGTTTTTTACCCACTTTTCCAGCTCTCCCCAATATTGGAACTCGGGGAATTTTATGGTAAGCGCCGCAAACAGTCCCCCGTTAAAATGCTTCTTTTTCATAGGCTCGGGAACGTCCATATCCTCGGGGATAGTGACCCATACCTCGTAGCCGTGGATTCCTCCCTCCAGTATTCCGGGATTGGGGTGATTAAATCCGAAATATCTTGAATCGGGCTTTTTCTCATAAAGCCGTGTTTCCTTTATAAACTTGTCGACCGGGATTCCGACGCTTTCCTCGGGTTCCTCCCCTATCACATGGTTTGACGCTACCGTAAAAGGCGGCAGCAGCACTATACGTACAGGCAGATCCTTTGCCAGATGTTAATTGGCATTGTTCAGT
>CAMWLD010000365.1 GCA_947175005.1 uncultured Ruminococcus sp.
ATTCTCGCCGTACAGGTTCACCGCAGTGATAAGGCTGATGTCGTAGGTCTTATAGTAATAAATGCCTTTGCAAAGGTTCATGCAGCAGCAGTAAGTGGTGCGGTAGTTTTCCTCTCCGTTGCCGCTTTCATTAATTGCCCCGTTTACCACAGACACCGATTCCATTATATGGAAAAACTGGGAAATGCTGCTGTCCTCATCATCACATTTGCATTTGGAATTCATCAGGATAAACGCCGCCTTTACAAAACGGGAGGCAGGGGAAAAATCCCCGGGAAGCCCCACGCTGCCCATTCCCAACCCAAAAGGCTCAATACCCGCCTTGCAGGCAAAGCATCCGTCGGGTTTGGTGACGGAAAGGTTAAGATACTGGCTTAAATTAAGCTGCTGAAAATCAAAGGGCGGGTTGTTGGTAAGCACATTCACGGGATTATCGTAAACGTGCATTCCGTCCTTTGTCTGCTCAACTACTATTGAGGAATTTTTATCCGCAAAATGCCAGTGAAGAGGCGTAAGCGGCAAGTCCTCCGAAAAGGGAATATCCACAAGACAGGTGGACATGATCAGCAGCTTTGCCTCCTCCGCCGTGCTGCACTGTCCCAATACCCACGGAATAAACTCAAATGGCGAGACCGCCCATTTATAGCCCTTATCCGGGGGCGGTTCTTTCGGATAATATGCATTTCCGGGGAAATTCAGCCCCGCCGCCCCAAGCCCCTTTTCATTGGCAGCCTCCGCAAACATGGGGTAATTATCCCGCACTGTCGCCATTCCCAGCATTGCGAAATGATGTGGCATATTCCCTGCCAGCCTGAATTTAAACGGGTAATTGCGGGGAACAACAGTTACGTGCTCGCCGAAATTATAGGCAATGTCCATATTCCGCCCGAAATAGCAGTCGTCCGTTGTCATTGATATGCTTGTGCACATAGTCTCTATCCTTTCATATATCAAGGTGAATTTTAAGGAATTGCCATATCCGCCTCGGAAAAAATCAGACGGTTTGATCGGCGTTTTCTTAAAGCTTATTAAAATTATATACATATCGGCCTTGAAAAATGCAGGATAACAAAAAGGCTTTTCCCTCGCCGCAGACGGAGGAAAAGCCTATAGCTTAGCTATTTGCAAAAAAGATCGGTGCTCCCTTAACTTTCTTCATAAAATACATGATACTTCTTTTCCGAATGGGCGTAGGTGCTCATGACCATGCCGAGACCCACATATATAGCCAGCACCGACGTTCCACCCTGGCTCATAAAGGGCAGAGGCACGCCGATAACGGGGGTAAGCCCGGAAACCATTCCGAGATTCAGTATGCAGTGGACAAATATCATAGCGTACATTCCCACGCAGATATATTTGCCTGTCAGATCCTTTGCAATGCGTGAATTTATCATGATCTTTACACAGATAAAGCCCAGCGCCGCCATTACCGCAATACATCCGATAAATCCGAAGCATTGCCCGACGTAGCAGAAAATAAAGTCATTGGCTGCCTCGGGGACTTTTACATATTCCCCGCCCGTAAGTCCCTTGCCGAAAACCTGTCCCGAACCGAGGGCGGTCTTGCTCACCGACTGATGATAACCCACACCGAGCGGATCAAGCTCATCATCAAAGAGCACCATGATACGCATTTTCTGAAAGGGTTTGAGAAACCTTGTCCACAGCAGCCACACTCCCACAGGCAGGGCGGCGCAGCAGGGCAGGATATATTTAAGGGAAATCCCCGCCGAAAACAGCATTATCACGAATATCATCAAAAACACGCTTGCCGTGCCGTCGTCCCCCTGAACAAGCACCAGCCCCGTGGGCACAGCGGCATGAACGCACAGCAGCAGCACATTTGAAAAGCGGTTTATCTTATCCCCGATTTTTGAAAGGTGCAGTGCAAAGGTAGTGACAAAGGCAACCTTTAAAAGCTCCGAGGGCTGAATGGTTATAAACCCCAGGTCGAGCCACGCTCTGTCGTCGCCTACCCCCGTGCCCAGCGAGGTAAAGGTCAGCAAGGAAAGCACGATCGCCGCGGGCGCATACAATACCCATAATTTCAAAAGCTTGTTGTAGTCGAGTGCAGAAAGCAGCAGGGCAATAACGCAGCCTCCCGCCGAGGCAACAAACTGATTTTTGTACAGCGAGGTGGTAAGATTTATAGTGGCCGCCCCGTTTGCATAAATGCTCCACAGCAACAGCACACTAAATGCACTCAAAGCTGCTGCCGTGAAAAAAAGGCTTTTATCTAATCTCCTGAAATAGCGGAGTATATGTTCAAAAAATGTTCTCATATTGTTTTCCTTATCCAAATCCTTTTGTCTTATTTTAGTGAAAATATGTATATTATTATGATAACAAATAAAAGAGAAAATTTTAATAAAATTTTATAAAGTTATTATTAACTTGTCGGGAAATGTTGCTGAAAAAAGTGTTGCAGAGAGGCAAATGCAATAAATTTTTCGGACACGTTTCAGCAGGTTTTGAAACCTGTAATATAAGGGAAAATACGCACGGAAAAATATTCGTTTGCATTAAGAATGCTCAGGACGGCATTTCCATGATCCAGACTTACGAGGGTGCTCTTACCGAGACCGATTCCATTCTCCAGAGAATGAAGACTCTCGCTGACCAGGCTGCTAACGGTACATATCAGGACGATGTTGACCGTGACGCTATCCAGCTCGAGTTCGATCAGCTGAATGATGAGCT
>CAMWLD010000366.1 GCA_947175005.1 uncultured Ruminococcus sp.
GGGCCGCAAATCTTTTTGTAAGGCTATTTTTTTTCATTTTCCTTGATTCTTCCTTTCATAAAATTCCGCTTTTTATGGGCGTGAATTTGTTTGCATTTTGCGATATTTCCTGATAGCGTTTTTTGAAAACGTTACCGTTTTCACTGCTTAGCTTACCTGACTGTTTAAAAGTAAACGCTGCATATGTGCCTCGTTTTATTAATGATACCATATTTGGTCACGTTAAAAGTAAATTTTTTGTAAACGTTATATTAATTTGAACAAAATGCATGGATAATTGCAACACATTTTTTCTAATGAAATTTTAATCTAATTTTAATCTTATTTTAATGGACATTTATTTTGCATTATGGTATAATTATAATTGTAAAGAATTTCATAAAGCAATACGGTAAATCGGAATTTGTAGGAGTATGAGATGAATAGGATAATACCAAAGATAGGTGCAGCAATAGTTACAATAACGGTTTTTCTTTTTGCAGTATTTATACTTACAGGCTTTTCAGTCGGACAGTATTTTGTATGTTCTTTTCTGCCTTTGGGATACATAATGATGTCTGCGGGTTTTCAACACGAGAGCGATGCCGACAGGCGTGTTTCCGCAAATGTCGGAATGATTATAGCCGCAGTGTATACGGTGTTGGTGCTGTTGGTTTACTTCTCGCAGAATACCTATGTAAGACTTGAGAACCTAACTGAACAGGCAGACAGTATACTTTTCTTCCGTCCAGGCAGTCTTATGTTCTGCTACGACCTCCTCGGTTACGGAATGATGTCCCTTTCCACATTCTTTATAGGTCTGTCGATGAAGCCCCGAAAAAAGCCTGATAAATGGCTCAGATACCTTATGATGATACACGGCGTTTTCTTCCTCGGATGCTTCTTTATGCCAATGACAGGCGTTTTCTCGACGGCTTCCGACTCTCATGGTATCGGCGGCAATATCGCCCTTCTTTTCTGGTGCGTCTACTTCATTCCGATAGGTATATTGTCATATAGGCATTTTAGAAAAGAGAAATGATAAATTCCGATTTACAGCTCTTTGCAAGCCTGACCGAATTACCGTAAAATGCATTACAGATTTTAAATCCTCCGTAAAAAGTCTCGCAGAAATGCCACGGAAAATATGCGTGCATTTTTAATCTAACTTTAATCTTATTTCCATTGACAAATACTTTTAAATATGATACAATATCTATAACCGAATTAAGGGAAATTTTCAGAATATTTTTTCCTTTAACAGGATATAAAAAAATGGAGGTATAAAACTATGGCAGTAAGTTTGCAAAAGGGGCAGAAGGTAGACCTTACAAAGGGCAATCCCGGGCTTTCAAAAATTATGGTGGGTCTCGGCTGGGACGTAAACCAGTACGACGGCGGATACGATTTTGACCTGGATGCGGCAGCGTTTTTGCTTACGGAAAACGGCAAGGTCGGTAATGATCTGGATTTCGTTTTCTACGGCAATTTATCCCACCCCAGCGAGGCTGTTGTTCATCAGGGGGACAACCTTACGGGTGCAGGCGACGGCGATGACGAGCAGATCATGGTCGATCTGTCAAAGATCCCTGCAAACATAAACAAGGTGGCATTCACGGTAACCATTTACGATTCGGATGTAAGAAAGCAGAACTTCGGACAGGTTTCCAATGCGTTTATCAGAATTGTTGACGAGTCAAACGGCAGCGAGCTTATCCGTTACGATCTGGGCGAGGATTTCTCCATTGAAACGGCGGTTGTTGTAGGCGAGCTGTACCGCAACAACGGCGAATGGAAGTTCAACGCCATAGGCAGCGGCTTTGCGGGCGGTCTGCGTGCGCTGTGCTTACAGTATGGGGTAAACGTTTAAAAGAAGCAAGAGGTTTAAGAGGCAGGAAGCAGGATACCGGGCTGCTCCTTGCTCTGACGTGACCGGGCTTTTCGGAGGCAGGCGGTTTTGCTGTCTGCGCTTTTAGAAGCAAGAGGGTTAGAGGCAAGAAGCAAGAGCTATATCTGCTGCTTGCTTTGACAAAATCGGATTTTTCGGAGGCAGGCGGTTTTGCTGTCTGCCTCTGATATTACAGATATATCTTGTTTTGTCGGGTTTTACAAGGCTAATAATGCAGATCAACTGACAGGGAGGAAACGATCATGAAAAAGAAAAAATTTCTGACCTTTATTACAGCTGCCTGTGCGGCGGGACTTTGTCTGCAAATCTCCGTGGGCGGCATGCAGCCTCCCGAGAATTCCGATGATTTTTACACGGGTGAGTTTGAATGGTATCCCGATCTGCCTTATGACGAGCTTAACAACTATATTTTAGGCGAGGACATGAGCTTTATTGATAATGGATATGATGTGGTGATCTCGTCAAGATATGATATAGGTCCGCGCAGAGCGTGGGATATGACTTACATAGACGCCTTAGACGGCTACAGCATATATTTTGAACCCTATAGAACCGATCTGAAAATAAAGATCCCCGACAGCTTCAAATATAAGAGATACAGGGGTAATGTATTTAAAGGATACACAAGCACTATTGAGGTCAAGGTTCTTGAAAGGAGCTGCAGCTTTAAAGAATTCGACCTGAATCCCGAAAACAAATATATGACCCTTGTGGATAATGTTGTTTTCAGCAAGGATAAAAAGACCTTGATGTCATATGCTCAGTTTGATGAAAGAACATATTATAAAGCTGTCTCTTATACCCAGCTCCGAG
>CAMWLD010000367.1 GCA_947175005.1 uncultured Ruminococcus sp.
TAATATCGGCATTATCCAAAAGCCCCGCAACCCCCGCATAAGCATGGGAAAAATAATATTGCCCCGCATGTTCCGCCCGCCTTGCCGCCTGATTGTAAATTGCCGAATGTATAAGATTATCCCCCAAAGCCGTAAAGGAAACTTTAAGCTCACGGGGAGGGGGCGGCGTTGTTGTCGTAACAGTTGTTTCGGACAGCGCACTTTCGGAAAACGTGCCCGTATCAATATCAACCGTGTCAACCATATTCGCCGCAGGAAACGCGTCCTCATTGACAGGCTCTCCGCAGCCCGAGACCGTAAGTCCCAGCACCGCCGTCAGCACAAGCGTTTCCGCTAAAAACAACGTCCGGAAATTCCTCTTCTTCATCTTCCCGTTTACTCCTTTTATCCCTTAAAAATACCGACCGCCAAAGCCCGTATAATTTTCACTCAAAATCCAGGTCATATAAATCAATAACTTCATTTATCTCATCATAAGAATAACCCCGCCGCGCCAAAGCGTCCTTGACCTTTTTAACGCCTTTCCAATCGGTCAGATACCGCTCGTACTTTGTTTCAACCAATTTTTCCAAACGTGCAAATGAATCATCATCTTCGGAAAATTCCTCGATAACCTCATCAATTATCTCGCTTGTCAGACCTTTTCTGCGCATTTCCCTGCGCACCGCCCATTCCCCCAGCTTTTTCGACTCAAACAAATGCCTGCAAAGCTTCTCCGCATACCGCCTGTCACTCAATATCCCCCGCCTTGCCAGCTCGTTGCAAACCTCTTCGCATATCTCTTCCGAGTAATTCTCCGCCAGCTTTTCATAAAGCCCCCCATAAGAATAATCCCTTGCAGTCATAAGGTACAAAGCCCGCTCCCTTGCCCTCCTGCGGTCGTTTTTGTAAATGAGCAGATCTGCCTCGTCCTCCGTTATCGCACTGCCCTTTTTAAACCCGCTGTCCGCTAAAATATCCCTGTGCACATAAATTTTTGTAACTCTGTCCTCATTATAATTCCCCACATCATCAAAATTCGACAGCCTCTCATCTGATCCGATCTCAACACACATCATTGCCCCCTTAAAGGGGGTAATATCCAAAATCACCATATCAAATACTCTTTCCCGCAAAGCAAAAAGCAAGAGGGATATATTTTCAACACACTTTTAAAATTCCCTCAATCTCTTGCCTCTTGCCTCTTGCCTCTTGATTTCTAATCCTCTATCGGCGTAAACTCTTCGTAATCATCATCGGCGTCCACTTCAATATCCGCAGCCTTGACCGCCTTAGAGGACTTTTTCGCAGGCTCCGCCTCAGGCTCGTCATAGCTGATACTGTCCTCATCTTCCTGCCCCGCAGCAGCAGCGCCGGCAGCCGCGTCCTTTGCAGCCGCCTTTTTGCTTTTCTTGGAAACCATAACTATGTTGTGAGAATTTTCCTTGATCTTTTCTTCGATTACCTGCATATCCTCGGGATTTGACCGCAGATATTCCTTTGCATTTTCACGCCCCTGCCCTATCTTCTGATCGTTGTAGGAGAACCACGCGCCGCTCTTTTTGATTATCCCCAGTTCCTCCGCAAGGTCGCATACCTCGCCTATCCTGTCAATGCCCTTGCCGAATATCATATCAAATTCGCACTCTTTAAAGGGAGGCGCAACCTTGTTTTTTACCACCTTGCACTTTGTCCTTGCCCCTATAGGCTCGCTGCCGACCTTTATGGTCTCGCCCTTGCGCACTTCTATACGCACCGAGCTGTAGAATTTTAACGCCCGTCCGCCCGGCGTTGTCTCGGGATTGCCGTAGCTGATACCGATTTTTTCTCTTACCTGGTTTATGAAAATGGCAACGCAGTTGGACTTGGAAATAACGCCCGTAAGCTTCCTCATGGCCTGGGACATAAGCCTCGCCAGCAAACCCACATGGCTGTCGCCCATTTCGCCGTCAATCTCCGCCTTTGTTACCATAGCAGCAACCGAGTCCACAACAATGCAGTCAATAGCTCCCGACCGCACCAAAGCCTCCGCAATTTCAAGCGCCTGTTCACCACTGTCGGGCTGGCTTACCAGCAGATTGTCTATATCCACTCCCAGCGCCTTTGCGTAAACAGGGTCAAGAGCGTGCTCCACATCAATGAACGCAACCTCGCCGCCCTTCTTCTGCGCCTGCGCCAGAGCGTGCAGAGCAACGGTCGTTTTACCCGAGCTTTCCGGCCCGTATATCTCCACAATACGACCCCTTGGCAAGCCGCCTATCCCCAGCGCCATATCCAGCGTCATAGACCCCGTGGAAATAACGTCCACATTGTAATCGGGAGCCTTCCCCAGCGTCATTATAGAGCCTTTTCCGAACTGCTTTTCTATGTACGCAATAGCGCCGTCCAGCGCCTTTTTCCTCTCCTCCGCATTGGCAGGCTTCACAGGCGCCTGCTTTGTTGATTTTTTCTTTTCGGCCATTGGAATATTACCTCCTGTAGTTCGATCAATGTATTTTTACTTACCAATATCTCCGCTGAAACAAAAGATGTTTCCCGCCGCCCGATAAGCAGGGAACACCGGCAGCGGTTAAAATTTCCTGTCCTATGCCTATATTATAACATATTATCCCAATAAATGCAAGCATATTACAAAAGATGTTTTAACCGCTGCTGTAGTGCTACAATAGATATTGGACAAAAAAGATAAAAAGGGTTGAAGGATAGAGC
>CAMWLD010000368.1 GCA_947175005.1 uncultured Ruminococcus sp.
TAAATATTCAGACGGAAGGATCAAAAAAGTTAAAGAGTCGGATGTGCCGAAGAGTAGTTCTTTCGGTTGGAAAGACCCCTCCGGTCCGGTTGCTCCTGTTTCTAAAAAAAATTCCTCAAGCAGCACGGCAAGCAGCAAGGCAAGTTCATCGGCAGGGATAGCCGCACCGTCAAATTTCACCTGTAAGACCACATCTACCACCATTACCCTAAACTGGGACGCTGTAGACGGTGCAGACGCTTACAGGGTATACAAATATAATTCATCATCAAAGGAATACGAAAAATATAAAAATGTAACCGATAATTCATGCAGCATAACAGACCTTAAAAAAGGAACAAAGTACAAATTTAAGGTTGCGCCGCTTTGTAAATCGGGAAAAAGAAACAGCTACACAGAGGGAACGGTGAGCAAGGCTGTAAGTGCAGTGACAAAAACGACCGATCTTCCCGCTGCCCCCTCTGCCGGTTTTACGGGATTTACAAGTCAGAACGGGAAAAAATATTATTTTGCAAGCGGAAAGCTTGTAACAGGCTGGCAGGTCATTGACGGCAGCACATACTACTTTAACAGCGATTATTCCATGCATACCGGCTGGCTTAATGCAGCGGGTGGAGCCCAATATTTCTTTTTAACCGACGGCACAATGGCAAAGGACGTTACGCTGAAAATAGACGGCATTTCCTATGCCTTTGATAAAACCGGTGTATCATCCATTCAATAAAGCTATTGCAGAATATGTAGAGTATAAATACGGATATTAAGGGAGATATAAAATATGAAATATATTTTAAACACCAACTCCAAAACTCTGCACATTGAGGGATATTGTTGTCATACGTTTTGCTCCGACCGAAAGGAATTTGACAGCGAGGACGAAGCAAGAGCCTATGGCAGACTGAACATTAAAAACTGCAAAACCTGTTTTAAGAACCGTGATAAGGAATTATCAAAAAAATAATTATAGCCTATGCGGATTCCGAAGAAGCTTGCCACAATTATTTATAAGCAATAAAAAAGAACCTGTATTAACAAGCTCTGCCAAAATGACGGCAATCATGTTAATACAGGTTTTTATTATTATTTCGGGGATATAGGTAAATCAGCAAAAATCACGCTTTTGCAGCACTTGCTGCGCTTCTCATTCCGGCAAACAATTTAACAAAAATAATAACAGCCACCACTGCCGTGAGTACCTCCGCAATGGGGAACACGACCCACAAAAGCCAGTTCAGATCATAGTTCGAGCCTGCAATATGCGCAAAGATCAATGCAATGGGGAAAACGAACAAAAGCTGCCTGCAAACGGAGACCGCAAGAGAACCTATCCCGCTTCCCACTGCCTGAAAAATTCCCTGAAAGGATATATTTATTCCTGCGAAAACCAGTCCAATGGAAATAATATGGATAGCGCTTACACACAAAGTCTGTGTTTCCCCCGAAAGTCCGAAAATTTCCGAAAAGGGAACCGCAAATATTTCCAGAACTGTGCACCCTGCAAGCATTATCATTGCTGTAAACAAATGCCCGAATTTAACGCAGTCCTTAATGCGGTTCTCATCTCCCATGCCGTAGCTGAATGCCGTTATGGGAGTGATAGCGTCCCTCATGCCGAATGCCGCAAACAGCAGGAACTGTTGTATCTTATAGTACAGTCCGTATGCCGTGACCATATTTTCTCCGATACCGCTCAGTATCAGATTCATGCCGTAGGTCATTATCGAGATAAGCGCCTGGGAAATAATTGCGGGAAGGCCAACGGAATATATCGACCCTATGACAGCTGAGGACGGCTTCATATCCTGCGGCTTTATGTTAATTGCCTTGTTGAATTTGATATGAAAAATAAGTGCTGTGATGAACGAAACGAACTGACCGATAACGGTTGCATACGCCGCACCCTTTACCCCCATTTCGGGACAGCCGAGAAGCCCATAGATCAGAATGGGATCAAGGACTATATTTGTTACCGCACCCAGTATCTGCGCAATTGTTGAGCATACGGAATGCCCCGCCGCCTGAAGCGTTTTTTCATAAATCGCAAACATCGACATACCCAGGGACAGCACACAGCAAATGCGCAGATATTCCGTTCCCATTTGGGAGATAACGGCGTTGTCCGTTTGGGAATCTATATAGATCTCCGCGCCGAAAATGCCGAACAGAAGAAAGACGATATAAATAGCAGCCCCAAGAAAAACTGCGTTTCCTGCGGTTTTGTCGGCGGTCTCCTTATCATTCCGACCGAGGCTTTTGGCGATAAGGACATTAGCGCCGACGCCTGTGCCGATACCCACCGCCACCATAAGTATCTGCATAGGGAATGCCAGAGTCAGCGCATTGAGAGCGTCCTCTCCGCCCTGCGCCATATTTGATACGAATGCGCTGTCCACAATGTTGTAGACCGCTTGCAATACCATTGAGATCATCATTGGTATACCCATTGAAAGCATAAGCTTTTTTACGGGAAGAGCCGCCATTTTTTCGTTTTTGATATTCATAATTTACCTCCGTAAAAATAAAAAAATGTGCAGCCTACCGATTGGAATTACGCGGTAAGCTACACATCTTGAATTTATTATATTCTTTTTTTCGGCAATTGTCAAAGGATATTTTGCACAATTTTGGAAGCTGAAATACATTTTGTTTTGTTGGATATTAGTATGTGGCGCAAATG
>CAMWLD010000369.1 GCA_947175005.1 uncultured Ruminococcus sp.
AATCGGGTGGAATTCGATTGGAAAACTAAGCGAAATTCGGTTGGAAAATCGGGTGAGATTCGGTTGGAAAATTGAATGAAATTAGGTCGGAAAATTAAGCGAGGATTGCTTAAAAAATATATATCAAAACATAAAAATTTGCTGAAAGGGTTGATTTATTAAATGAAAAAAATGAGGCAGGAAACCAAGAAAAATATCCTTAGGGTATTTATGCTTATTTTGGTGGTCGTGATGTTTTTGGGGATAATTATCATGCCTTTTGCGGGCAGCGCTTCGGCGGAGGAGGGGGACGTTGTTGTTACCTCCTTTGAGACGGGAAAGCTGGCGGAGGCTATTGAAGAGGCTAAGGACGGGGTCGACCTTAACAATATAAAGAAGATCGCTGTTTCGGGGGGAGTGCTGAACGAGGCGGATTACGGGGCGATATGCGGTTATCCGAACACGGAATATATTGAGCTGGCGGGGTGCGAGACCGAGGGAGGTATAATTCCCGAAAACGCTATGGTGAGCCGCAATCAGCTTATGTACATAAGCTTGCCGAAAAACACGGTGACGATCGGGGCGAGGGCTTTTTCGGGGAACAGGAATCTGTTAAAAATTTCCATGCCGGCAGGCGTGAGGAACATTGGGGATTATGCTTTTGAGGGCTGCGAAAAGGTGGAGGAATTTACTGTGCCTGCGGAGCTGGAAACACTGGGTACGGGCGCTTTTTCCGACTGCAAGGCTCTTAAAAGCTTTGCGCTGCCCGAGGCTATAAAGGAAATTCCCGATAACTGCTTTGCCAAGTGCAGCCTTACGGAGCTGCATTTAGGGCCGCAGGTAAGGTCTATAGGCAACGGCGCTTTTTCCGACTGTCACAGTCTGACGGACATTTATTTTTACGGAGATGAGCCTTTTTCCGCAAGCGAGGGGACGTTTCAGAATTTAAAGGTGACTATCCATATGTACAGTGACAAAGAGGGATTTGAGGGGCTGGAAAATAATTTTGTGACGGTGGCTTACGATATGAGCGAGGAGAGCGAATATGTTCCTCCGAGATCGGAAAATCCTGTGAATGCGGACAGCAATGCGGCGGCAAATGAAGATGAAGAGGCTGCCGAGGTAAATGAGGAAGAGAATGTTTCCGAGGCGGCTGACGATAAGGAGGAAACGTCCGGCAAGGCTGTGGACGAAGAGAAGCCTGCGAATGATAAGGAAGAAAATGTTCCTGCATCGGTTAATGCCACTGCGGCGAGTGGTGGCGGGTTCAATACTGCTTCGGTGATAATTATTGCGGTGCTTTGTGTTGTTGTGGGCGTGCTGGCTACGCTGCTGGCAGTGGGTAAGAAAAGAAGATGATTATTTGCGGTGCTGCGGTTGGTGTTGAAGTGTGCGGTTGATTTGCTCGGGCTTTGTTCGGGAAATTTTGATTTGGGATTTCAAGTATATTTGATTGGAAAATTCAATTAGATCAGCAGAAAAAATTGGTGAAAGTTTATTGAAAAATCACCTTAAATTTATGCGGAGGTGCAAGGAAAAAAGCTTGCTTCCGATAGGAGTGTAACGTAAGTTTGAAAGTCAAATGGCATCCCCTAATTTTCAATGTATTTTTGATGTACAGGATTAAGTAAAGGAGCTCAAAAGAATGGAGATCAGCAGAAACGAGAACAGGAATGAGAAAATTGCCGCTTTGGTGGAAAGCGTGGAAAAGGTCATTGTGGGCAAGCGAGAGGCTGTGGAGCTGGTCATTGCGGCTATGCTTACGGGAGGTCATGTGCTGATAGAGGACGTGCCCGGAGTGGGGAAAACGCAGCTGGTTTCCTCTTTGGCTCGCTCCTGCGGCGGGGATTTCGGGCGGCTTCAGCTGACACCCGATGTTATGCCGACGGATATTACGGGATTTACGATGATAAACACGGGTACTGGGGGGCAGGAATTTCGTAAAGGTGCGGCGTTCTGCAACTTTTTGCTGGCGGACGAGATAAACAGGGCAAGTCCGAAGTCACAGTCGGCGCTGCTGGAGATAATGGAAGAGGGGCAGGTCAGCATTGACGGGGCGACATATCAGCTGCCGAAGCCTTTTATGGTGCTGGCGACGCAGAACCCTGTGGAGACTTACGGTACATATCATTTGCCCGAGGCGCAGATGGACAGGTTTGTGATGAAGATAAGTATTGGGTATCCCGGTCTCAAAGATGAGATGGACATTATGGAGAGGAATGAGAAGAGCGTTTCACCGAAGAGTTTGACGGAAGTGATGAGCTGCGAGGATATTGAGGAACTGAAGGAAAAGGTCAAGCTGATACGGTGCAGCGATAAGCTTAGGGAATATATTGTGAATATTGTGAATGCTACGAGGAAGGCGGACTATATCAGACTGGGGGTAAGTCCCAGGGGGAGTATTGCGCTGTATAAGACTGCCAAGGCGTATGCGTTTATTTGCGGGCGGGGGTATGTTATTCCCGATGATATAAAGCGGCTGGCGCCTTATGTGCTGGCGCACAGGATAATTCTCACGCCAAAGGGCAAGTCTGCCGTGGGAAGTCCCGAGGGAGCGGTGGAGAAGATATTGGGGGCTGTGGCTGTGCCTGTGGAGTAGCAGTGAAAGGCAATCAAGCGCACTGGTGACGGCAAGCGTCACCTCCACTCGGGTTCCAAGGGCGGAGCCTTTGGCGGGGACGGGGGCAGCGCCCCAG
>CAMWLD010000370.1 GCA_947175005.1 uncultured Ruminococcus sp.
TAAATTTTAGTTACGCTATTATTCTTCTAATTTTTTTGCTGATAAAATATTTAATCTTGATTCATAAAAAAAGAGCGTGAAATGTAACTGTATCAAGCAAAATAAGAGAGTTGATTTTATAAGACATTCATATACAGCAAGAGGTCGGAAAGCCCATTTTCCGACCTCTTGCATTCTCTTTATTTTACCGCCCTTTTTACCTTACTCACTATTGTCTTGTCGTTCTCATAAGTCAGCAGTGTGGCGGCATGGCAGATGTCCACCCACCGCACCTCGGCGATCTCATCTGCCTGGGGAGTGCAGTCAAAGCTTCTTGCCATAGCTATGAAATACACCACCTCTTTGCGGGTGTCCTTGCGGGGAAAATAGGTGACGGTCTCCCTGAAAGTGGGGTCAAGCAGAATGTCTATCCCCGTTTCCTCCTTCACCTCCCGCAAAGCAGTCTCCTCCTCGCTTTCCCTCGCCTCCATGTGCCCCTTAGGAAAGGACCAGTGACCGCTGTTGATGTGCTTTATAAGCAGTATTTCCGTGTTCCCGTGGTGCTTGCGGTATACAATAGCCCCGCAGGACTTTTCAAAGGTCATATATGTACAACATCTCCCTTGTCTAAAATTTCCCGAAAAGCTGCCGTTTTATCTGCACTTCATTATGAAACAAACGTCAGCCTATATTTATATAATTATAACATATTTTATCCAACTTGTCAGCAAATATTTATAAAAAATATAAAAAAATTACGCTTTGTTATTCAATGCGTAATTTTTTGGTAATATTTTGATATTCCTAACGGGTAAACAGGCGTTTCAAGACCGTCCGCTTCATATTTTACACCCGAAAATAATGTCGGAAAATTTTCAGCTTCCGCTCCTGATCTCACCGGACATTTTTTTCAGCGCTTCACGGTCTATCCCGTTTGTCTTTATGTATTCCTCAACCGCCACCGCACGCTTTTTCTGCGTTTCCTCGAGCGAAAGAGGCGGCGCGCCCTTGTTCGCCATTCTGTCCTTCCATTCCTGCTGCATAACTGCTCTTGTCGCCAGCGTCTGCTCGTTCCTGCTTATGATATTTTCCATATATTCATCAAGACTTGCATTAAGCTCGCCATATTCGTCCTCGGTAAATTTTCCCGATTTATAAGCCTCGTCAAGGTTTTTGCCGATATTTCCGAAATGCTCCGCCATTCGCTCATCGGTCATTCCTGCCGAGGACATAACAATAACGGGACAATCGGGTCTGCCCGCAAAAAGCTCGGTAATGCTGCCCGTGTAGCTCCCCTCGGAGCCTTCCTCCGCGGTCTTGTCGGTCTCGCAATTGCCTGCAAGATCGGCGTTGTTTGCAATGCCGCTGTCCTCAAGAATGCTGTAAAGCCTGCTGCGGCTCATATTCACCGTAATGCTGCGGCAGCCCTCTGTATAAATGGAAAGAGCCTTTTTAATGCCGCCCGCCTGTTCCGTATTCATCCAAAGATTCCTCCAATCGGAAATTTATTCCTGTTACATTATATCACTTTAAAATAAATTTGTCAAGTAAAAAAAATACGGAAAAATGCAAGCCGACAAAAGTTTACGACATAAAAAAATCCCCCCCAAAAAGAGATACTTATATGGAAGTAAAGCCCGAAAGTAGCTTTTCAGACTGCTTTCGGGCTTATTTTAATCATTTCTTTAGTTGTACCAATCGGGATTATTTAATTCAAAATTCAAATAATCATTCCACAATTCCGAACCATGATAAACATCGGGGTTATGCCAAGCGCCGTCTGCGGAATCGACCAGTCCATCGGTTAAATTCGCAATTACGCAAGCCGAGGCAACGAAAAGACGTCTGCCTCTGCCCTCTAAAGCTCTGCTTTCAATATACCAATGAAACTTATTGTCTTCTATGATACTCTTTCCGTGATATGTTATGTAAATATATTCATCATCAATCGCCAAAACAGTAAACTCTGTATTCAGTGAAACCTTATCAAAACTATTTGGATAGATATTATTTCCGTTATGTACTATTTTCAAGTCCGTAGTATTGAAAGTGATAAGATCTTTCAAATTATCCATAAGATCTTTTACGTTCAGATTTTTATCTTGATTTGTTGTTACAATAAATGAACGGCTCATTGCTAAAATCCTTTCTGAATTCCAATTTATTTTACTAATATTATATATCAAAAAAACTGTTATGTCAATAGAAACGCCATAGTATTTTGGACTTGTAATCAAAAATACTATGGCTAAAAATTTCTATATGAGTATCGCTCTTGCGGGAGGACTTAAAACAAATTTCCGTCCGACGCAAAGACTGCAAATATGCTCTGCACGCTTTTCCTGCCTCTGCTTTAAAGTGCATTGACCCCATACTGTTCCGCAACAAATTTGTAATACTTGTAGGGCACGAAATACCCCTGCTCATGCTGACAAACAGGGCACGCCTTGGGCACGTTTTTCCCCTTGTAAATATGCCCGCAGTTAAGGCATATCCACTCGGTGTCCTCATCTCCAGTGAACATTTTGCTCTGCTCGATAAGTTCGGCAAAGCAGGCGAAACGGTCGCCGTGTTCCTTTTCGATAAGAGCGATTTTTTCAAAGGAATAGGCAATGTCAACAAATCCCTCGTCCTTTGCAATACGGGCAAATTCGGGATAAGCGCTTTCATATTCCTCATACTCGTTATGCTGCGC
>CAMWLD010000371.1 GCA_947175005.1 uncultured Ruminococcus sp.
ATCTTGAGCTGCTGGATATGCCGGGAGTGCTCTGGCCGAAGTTTGACGATATGGCGGTGGGGGAGAAGCTGGCGTTTACGGGGGCTGTGAAGGACACGGTTACCGATGTGGAGCTGCTGGGGTGCAGACTGCTGCTGAAATTACGGGATATTGCTCCCGAAAATATAAAAAGCCGCTATAACATAAGCCTTGACACTCCCGAAGAGGACGAGGCAATGGCAAGCGGAGAAGTAATGGGCTGCCTTTCGGGATATGAGCTGCTGACAAGGGTCGGCAAGGCGAGAGGTATGCTTATTTCGGGTGGAGAGATAGACACGGAAAGGGCTGCGGCTGCGGTTCTTGACGAATTCCGAGGGGGGAAGCTGGGGAGGATAAGCCTTGAATGCCCCGAGGATTTTTCCTATGAGTCTGAGGTAAAGGAGGGTGAGGTTTTATGACCGACAGCCCTTTATTTGAGTATGACAAGTCGGTGAGGGCGCTGCACCCTGTGTTCTGCGGCCTTGACGAGGCAGGACGGGGACCGCTGGCGGGAGATGTTTTTGCGGCGGCGGTCATATTTGAGGACGGAGTTTACATTGAAGGCATTGACGACAGCAAGAAGCTGAGCGAAAAAAAGCGGGAGGCTTTGTTTGAGGAAATTACCCAAAAGGCTGCGGCTTTCTGCATTGCCACTGCCTCTGTGGAGGAAATAGAAAAGCTCAATATTCTGAATGCCGCCATGCTTGCCATGAAGCGGGCGTGCGAGGGTCTCAAAATAAAGGCGGAGTATTTCATTGCCGACGGCAACAAGCTGCCCGATCTGGGTATTCCCGGGGATGCTTTGGTAAAGGGCGACGGCAAAAGCGCAAGTGTTGCGGCGGCGTCCATTCTTGCAAAGGTTAGCCGTGACAGGTATATGAAAGAAATTGCCGAAAAGTATCCCCAGTGGCAGTTTGAAAAGCACAAGGGCTACGGAACGAAGCTTCATTACGAAATGCTGGACAAATACGGGGAATCCCCCGTTCACCGTCCCTCATTCCTTAAAAAATATTATGAAAAGAAGCAGCAGTGAAACAGGTAAGCTGGGGGAAGAGTTGACTGCCTTTTACCTTGAAAAAAGCGGCTACACCATACTGCACCGCAATTTCCGCATAAGGGGCGGCGAAATAGACATAATTGCCCGAAAGGACGATGTTATAGCCTTTGTGGAGGTAAAGACCCGTGGGGAAGGCTCTTATGAAAGCGGGGCGGAGGCTGTTACCAAAAGAAAGCGCAGGCTTATAATAAAAACATCACTGGAATATATGAGCAGATTTCCCGAGGAGCTTCAGCCGCGGTATGATGTGGCAGAGGTCACTGTCAGGGAGGGCAGGGTGAAGAAGCTTAAATATCTGGACAGCGCCTTTGGGGGAGAGGATTATTTTAATTAGGCGGCAAGTGTGTTTTCCGCTTTTATGGCGGAAAATTTTAAATAAAAATATACCGGAAAAGGTGATAATATGTTTTACAAAAGCACAAGAAACAGCGGACTGAAGGTTTCCTCCGCACAGGCAATTGCTCAAGGTATTTCCGAGGACGGAGGGCTTTTTGTTCCCGAGGAGATACCTGCGATAACTATGGAGGAAATAAAGTCGGTGGGGGATATGAGCTATGCCGAGGGCGCAGCGTTCATTTTCTCAAAGCTGCTGACGGATTTTACCGAGGCAGAGCTTAAATACTGCACCGAGAGCGCTTATACCGACAAGAAATTCGCCACTGCGGACATTACGGAAATTTCCCATTTGTTTGACGGGACATATGTTCTGGAGCTGTGGCACGGGCCTACCTGCGCATTCAAGGATATGGCGCTGCAAATTCTGCCCTATCTGCTGACGACTTCTCTTAAAAAGCTTGATGTTCACAAAAAGGTGGTTATCCTTGTGGCTACCTCGGGGGACACGGGAAAGGCTGCTTTGGAGGGTTTTGCTGACGTTGAGGGCACTGCCATTATGGTATTCTACCCGCAGGACGGGGTCTCGGATATGCAGAAAAGGCAGATGACCACTCAGGACGGCGGAAACGTTACCGTATGCGCATTAAAGGGTAATTTCGACGACTGCCAGAACGGCGTTAAGGCAATTTTCACAGATGATGATATCAAGAACAAGCTGGAAAATGGCGGCATGATGTTCTCCTCTGCCAACTCTATCAACTGGGGCAGACTTGCGCCGCAGATAATCTACTACATTTCTGCCTACTCCCGCCTTATGAAGGACGGGGAGATAAAAGAGGGAGAGAAGATAAATATTGTTGTCCCCACGGGGAATTTCGGTAATATTTTAGCGGCTTACTATGCTAAAAGAATGGGACTGCCCGTAAATATGCTTATTTGTGCGTCCAACGCAAACAATGTGCTGACGGACTTTATCAACACAGGCGTTTACGACAGGAACAGGGACTTTATCACCACTATTTCTCCCTCTATGGATATCCTCATTTCCTCAAATTTGGAAAGACTGCTTTATATTTTAAGCGGCGAGAATGACGGGCTTATCAAGGAATGGTTCGGGGAACTGGCAAAGAGCGGCAGATATGAAGTTACCGAGGATGTTAAAAAGCAGCTGAGCGAGAACTTCAAGGCGGGCTGCTGTGATGATGAACGTACAAAAGCCACTATCAAGGCGGTTTACGATAAATATTCATAA
>CAMWLD010000372.1 GCA_947175005.1 uncultured Ruminococcus sp.
CTGCGGAAGAGGCATATGACAGCTTTTGCAGGGGGGAGATGAGAGACCCTCGTTTGCTTGCGGGCATGACCCCCTCGAGAGATGAGCTGGTAGTGGTCTACAAGAGCTTCGGAAAAGAACGGGAGCCGATAATGCGGCTGTATGACGGGGTTTTTGAAAGCGGGATAAATTACTGCAAGTTCCTTATTTGTTTGGATGTTTTTGCGGACGCGGGGCTTATTGATTACGACAGGATAGCAGGCAGGGCGGGTGTTATTCCCGGGGCGGCAAAGGCGGATCTTAGTTTGACGGCTACTATGAGGAAATTGCAGGCGGCTAAAAGCAACGGTTAGCATTGTCTGCAACATTATTTTGCATATTGCATAAATGCGTAAGTGGATTTTAGTTTTTTTTGTACAATGCAAACAAATATTATATTTTGACAGAATATTTTGCGTAAAGCTATTGACAAAAACGGATTTTTTGTGTATAATAATATATATCCCCGAAAATATTCCTATTCCTCGAAAAAATATTCGGAAATCAGAGGTGTAATAAAAATCTAACCTCTAACTTCTAACCTCTAACTTCTAAAAGGTGATGATAAGAATGACAAGCAAGGCTGAAACGGTTTACACGGTGGATTCTCTTATTCAGAAAATACTGGATGACGACAAGCAGTATGATCTGAGCAAGATAATTTCGGCGTATGAGTTTGCGGCAAAGGCTCATGCAAATCAGGTGCGTTCCTCGGGCGAGCCGTATATTTCTCACCCGGTGGCGGTGGCGTATATTCTGCTGGAGCTGGATATGGACACGGATACCATTTGCGCTGCCCTTTTGCATGATGTGGTGGAGGACACGGACACCACTCTTGAAGAGCTGCGGAAGTTATTCGGGCAGGACGTTGCCATGCTGGTGGACGGAGTTACGAAACTGGGGAAGATTCCTTTGTTTACAAAAGAGGAATTGCAGGCGGAGAATGTGCGGAAGATTCTTCTTGCCATGTCACAGGATATAAGGGTCATCATCATCAAGCTTTGCGACAGGCTGCACAATATGCGCACGCTTCAGTTCAGACCTGCTCACAAGCAGAGAAACACTGCGCTGGAGACCATGAACATTTACGCCCCCATTGCTCACAGGCTGGGAATAAAGACCATTCAGGACGAGATAGAGGACCTGGCTTTCCGTTACCTTGACCCTTATGCTTATGCGGAGATCGAGCATATGCTGAAAATTCGCAGCGATGAGCGGCAGGCTTTTATAAAAACGATAAAGGAACAGATCGCGGAGAGATTTACGGAAATGGAGCTGCCTGTGCCGCAGCTTTCGGGGAGGGTAAAGTCGGTTTACGGTATTTACAAGAAGGCGTTTATTCAGGGGAAGGGTCTGGACGAGGTTTATGATATTTATGCGGTAAGGATAATTGTGAATACGGTGACGGAATGTTACAACGGTTTGGGGATAATCCATGATATGTATAAGCCTATCCCTAACAGGTTCAAGGATTATATTGCGACGCCCAAGTCAAATATGTATCAGTCGCTGCACACTACGGTGATAGGGCGGGAGGGTATTCCCTTTGAGGTGCAGATAAGAACGGTCGACATGAACTACACGGCGGAATACGGTATTGCCGCTCACTGGAAATACAAGGAGGGCATAAAGGGCAAAGACAAGCTGGAAAACCGTCTGGCATGGATAAGGCAGATTATTGAGGCGCAGCAGGAAACGGGCGATGTGGAGGAGATTGTCCGCACCATAAAGAGCGATCTTGCACCGGAGGATATTTTTGCATTCACGCCAAAGGGAGACATTATAACGCTGCCTGCGGGGGCTACGATAATTGACTTTGCTTACGCCATTCACACACAGGTGGGGAACAAGATGAAGGGGGCTAAGGTGGACGGGAAGCTTGTCAGTCTTGATTATCAGTTACAGACGGGTGAGATCGTGGAGATACTTACTGCCCAGTCCCCCGACCATGGGCCTAACAGGGCGTGGCTGGACATATGCAAGACGAATGAGGCAAAGTCAAAGATACGTTCCTGGTTTAAGAAAGAACGGCGGGAGGAAAACATTGTCAAGGGCAAGGAGGACCTGGAGAGGGAGTTCAGGCGCAGCGGCATAAATGTGCCTAAGGAAGATATGCAGGAATTTCTGGCGGACGATATGAAGCGGCACAACTGCGCTTCTCTTGATGATTTTTATGCGGCTGTGGGATACGGCGGCATTGTGCTTTCGAGGATAGCCCAGAGGCTCAAGGACAATTATGTAAAGACCTATGAGACTACGCCCAAGCCTGTTCCCTTTGTGCCGAGGCGCAGCAACACGGGGATAATTGTGGGGGGAGAAAATCACATTGATGTTAAGCTTGCAAAGTGCTGCAATCCTTTGCCGGGGGAGGAAATAATCGGGTTCATTACAAAGGGGCACGGGGTGTCGGTACACAGGAGGGACTGCAAGAAATATGTTGACGCCATGGAAAACAATATTGAACCCGACCGCTGGGTAGATGTGGTATGGGCGGAGAATGCAGAGGCGGCGGACAGTCCCATATTCAAGGCGACTATTGATGTGGTAAGCTATGACAACATTTCCCTTCTGGCAAGTGTTACTGCGCTTAATTCGTAGATTAGGATACCTGTAACGTCAATTTCCAAGAGGTCGCTCAA
>CAMWLD010000373.1 GCA_947175005.1 uncultured Ruminococcus sp.
AAGGGGCGCTGTCCTTTTCCAGCTTTTCCATTCTAAAACGCAGCTCATCGGGAATCGGAGCCTTATCCCCTAAGAATTTTATCCTTGAACTCTTTCCCTTAAAGCTGTCCACCTCGTCAAGATAATGAACGAACAACTCCATGAGCGCGTCCACTTCTTCTTTCGGGCGTTTCCAGTTCTCCGTAGAAAAGGTGTAGCAGGTAACATATTTCACGCCCATGTCCCGACAGGCGTTCACTATCTTGCGAAAGGTCTCTCCTCCCGCCTTGTGACCCATTGTACGGGGCAGCCCCCGTTTTTTTGCCCACCTGCCGTTGCCGTCCATTATTATTCCCACATGAGTGGGTATTTTCATTTCTGTTTGGGTAGCGATAGCCTGCGACCCCCTTAAAAGTTTAATAGAAGCAAGAGGCAAGAAGCAAGATAATCACGCTTCCTTCCTTTGCCGCAGCCCTCATGGCTGACTTGTCCAATCAGAGACCGGGATAATGACAGTCATACTGTTACACTGTTATACTGTCATAATTTCCTTTTCCTTGGCAGCGACCTCGCTGTCGATCTCCTCGATTGCCTTGTCCGTTACCTTTTGCAGGTCCTTTTCAAGACCCTTGACATCATCCTCTGTAAGCTCGGAATTTTTCTTCATTGTTTTGAATTTATCCATAGTGTCCCTGCGAACATTTCTCACAGTAACCTTTGCCTCTTCGCCGTCATTTTTGACCTGCTTTACCAGTTCCTTTCTCCGTTCCTCCGTGGGCTGCGGGAAAGCAAGGCGCAGGGACTTGCCGTCGTTGGTGGGAGTAATGCCTATGTCGGAGGCCTGAATGGCTCTCTCAATGTTCTTGAGCGCCGAAGCGTCCCAGGGCTGTATAACCAGCACACGTCCCTCGGAAACCTGAACGGAAGCCATAGCGTTGATAGCCGTGGGAGTTCCGTAATAATCCACCTGTACCTTGTCCAGTATTGCGGGATTTGCTCTTCCTGCCCTTATAGTGGAAAGCTCCCTGCGCAGGGCGTTAATGCACTTGTCCATTTTCTCCTTGGCGGTTTTGATCTGTTCGTTCATAAATAAAAATTCCTTTCATTGTAATTTTCCGTATTTTTATATTAAACCTGTAATTTTTTTATTTACCCCGGCACATACGGTCACTCGGGAACCACCAGTGTGCCCACGGGCTTGCCCATGCAGGCGTCATATATGTTATCGGGACGGCTAAGGTCAAATACAAGTATAGGCAGATTATTGTCCTTGCACATGGAAGCGGCAGTGCTGTCCATGACCGCCAGGTCCTTTATCAGCACCTCATTAAATGTGAGCCTGTCGAACTTGACAGCGTCCGGATAAACATTGGGGTCTTTATCGTAAACGCCGTCGACCATAGTGGCTTTCAGAACAATATCGGCCTCTATCTCAGCAGCACGCAGAGTGGAAGCAGTATCCGTGGAAAAGAAAGGGTTTCCCGTGCCGCAGCCGAAGATAACAGCCCTGCCCTTTTCAAAGTGCCTCATGGCCTTGTTCCTTATGTACGGCTCCGCCACCTGGGGCATGGAGATCGCCGTCATTACACGCACGTCCACTCCCATGGACTCCAGCACATCAGCCACAGCCAGGGAATTCATCGTGGTCGCAAGCATTCCTATGTGATCGGCTCTCGTTCTGTCCATAGCGCCGCTGGAACGCCCCCGCCAGAAGTTGCCGCCGCCTACCACAATGCCCATCTGAACCCCTGCACTCCAGCATCTTTTTATGCTTTCGCAAATAGGGGCAATAACGCCGTAATCAAGCCCTGTTTTCTTATTCCCCGCCAGCGCCTCGCCGCTTAGCTTAAGAAGAACACGTTTGTATTTTATACTGTCCGCCATACATTCACCCATCCTTTAACGCTTTAAACTTGTATATTTTCCTATAACAAACCCGTATACACCGGATCAACGAATAGCATAAAACCTGCATTTATACCGTATAAACACACATACATACTATACATTATATATTTTACACTATTTTCAAATAAATGTAAAGTGTTTTTTGTAAATTTTTCTTACGAATTTCAAAAAAACTTGTAAAGCTATGTCATAGACAGGATATTTTCATTATTCGTGAATGTTTACATCTTTCAAGATCAAATGTTACTTATATATTTATATATGTTCTTGCTCTGTCATTTTTCGATTCCCCATAAAAAAATTAATAACAAACAAGTAGTTCATCGGATACATAAATATCAATTACGAGCATAAATATACAAAAGTGCAGAACAGGATTAATTGTAAGTAAAATAAATTTTTCCTTAAAGGATTTTATTTTCGTTTTTAAGATCAGATATTCGACTATTATTGCAGCAGCAGACATAACCACCCAAAACCAAAGGGCACTGTTTATGAGCATTCCTCCGATTGATACAATTGCACCAATCACAACAGTTAATAAAAAAATCTTCCAATACCGAAAAATATTCAGTTCATATTTTTTTATCAGACAAATCGCAATAGCAGAACATAAAATTCCCGATATGCCCGGAATTAAAAGCAGACCGAAAAATTCTTCCCGAATCGTCCGAATCAAATAAAGAAAAGAAAAAAATGCCGGAATTAACGGAAAAGCAACGGATTTTTTACTCTTATTTTCTGCCATATATTGCCCCTCTATATATT
>CAMWLD010000374.1 GCA_947175005.1 uncultured Ruminococcus sp.
GGCTTTCCATGCCTGCCCCCGCCGCTTTATAGGGAGGATTGCAGGTAACAAGGTCAAAAGTGCCCCCGGGCAATTCTCCCGGAAGATCTTTCAGATCCATGCACAATGGATGAACATTGTCAAAGCCGGAATTTTTCACGGTCAGATCAAACTGCTCAATGGCGGCGGGCTGTATGTCTATCCCCCACACCTCTGCAGGCGTATAACGCAGCCGCAGCAGCACTGCGATGATACCGCAGCCTGTGCCAAGGTCGCAGCATTTATCCTTATGGCGGGCTTTGGCAAAATCCGCCAGCAAAAAGGCGTCTGTGCCGAAGGTATGCTCCTTTGACACGCAAAGCTCGCAGCCCTCGCCGAGTTTTTCAAATGTATAATCGTTCATAATATGTACCTATCCGAATTTATTTGGTATGATATTTATCAATCAATATTAAATCAATTATAATTTATTTTACAAATTTTGTCAAGAGTTTAAAAATCGTATTTATAGACTTGACAGAAAACCGAACATAAAAATATGTAACCCCCCAAAAAGCGAAACACTCCCCTTTCGCCGGACTTGTTACGGGGTATTTTATATACCGCATTTTCATTGTCCGACTTTCGGGGAGCATTATAAATATTTTCTTTGATAAGCTTATTCCTCGACCTGCTTGCCAAGGAACTGGGCAGCAGCCTGAATAAGGTTTTTCTGCACTTCCGTGGCTGTGGTTGCTTCGCCCGACTGGGGAGCAAGAAACGCCACCGCCCCGGTAACATCTCCCGAAGAGAGAATGGGCGTGCAGGCAATAGCGGGTCTGTCCACGCCTTCCACGGGGAATACCTTGACATCATCGGAGGAAGAATAAATATAATTCTGACGGTGTTCCAAAAATTCCTCCAGTCCCTGGGAGACCCTGCGTTCGTTGAACTCCTTTTTGCCCACGCCCGCAACAGCCACCACATGATCTCGGTCAAAGACCACCGTGGGGCAGTTGGCAAGCTTTGTCATGACCTCTGCCACCTGGGAGGCGGAGGCTGCCATTTCATTTATTGCGGAGTATTTTTTGAATATTACCTCGCCGTCCGAGCTTGTGTATATTTCCAGAGGGTCGCCCTCACGGATCCTCATGGTCCTGCGGATCTCCTTGGGGATGACCACACGTCCCAGATCGTCGATCCGTCTAACTATACCGGTTGCTTTCATTTTTTATAACCATCCTTTCCGCCGCCGGTTTTTCCTGCGGCTTTGCCGGAATATTTCCGAATACTGCACATTTCGATTTTTTACGGCAGTATTTTTCTGTTGCTTTTTTATTTTTTCTCGGGGCAGGGTAGAATATTCATATAATTTTGGTTTATACAGATTTTTCCGTCGGATGATTTTACGGTTTACCGGTACAGCGATTTAACGAATTAATATGAGACAACGTGCCGTATACGGCGCCGGATTCGACGCCAAGATCGGAATTACTTTTTCCAACGTTTTAAATTCGGGAAATATTTCATCATTTCCGCTTTTGCTTCATCGGGTGTAAGGCTTGTCCCGTTTTCCTTGTTGATCTCATCAAGAAGTTGCAGGTTGCTTTCGATCTTTTCCTCCATTGTTTCATCTTTAGAAAAATGACCGTCTGTCCAGCAGTACTTGCAGTACTCGTGATTTTCACTTTCGTCCGCATTTTTTCCGTATTCGTCCGGCTGCATTTTCATTCCGCAGCTTTGGCAATAATAAGTATCCATGTTATATCCTCCTGTAACTTCAATTATATTGTTGTCCGGGTCTGTAAGATGAAAATAGTGATATGTGGGATACGCTTCACGTATTTCGGTAACTTGACCGATATTCAGCGACTTTACCCGTTCATATTCCGTCATCAGATCCTCGACCCAGTAATTCTGAACAAATTTATAGGGACTGTTAAGATCGGTGCAGTGCCCTATAAGATTGTCCTCGTTCATAAGCGCAATGCACTTGCTATCCACGTAGAACTCTACAAACTTGTTGCCGCTGCGGCAGCGGTTATCTACCTTTTGGTCAAGAAATTTTTCGTAAAATTCCACCGATCTTTCAAAATCCTTGACCACAAGGTAAACGCTTCCCAAGTGCAGGGGATTTTTCTTTTCCTCTGCCGCCTGCGGGTCTCTTAGCAAAAGAGTGTCCGTGGAAACGTCAAACAGCTCGCTCATTCTGATAATTTTGTCCACATCGGGTATAGCCTGACCCATTTCCCATTTTGAAACGGATTGACGGGAAACATCAAGCATTTCGGCAAGCCGCTCCTGTGTAAGGCCTTTCTGAATGCGAATGCGCTGTATTTGTTCGCCTATAGTCATTATGACCACCTCCATGTTACATTATAGCATACCGTGCGTTCTTTTTCAACCAACCAAACTTGGAATTTTCGCAACCGCAGGTTGCGGCGTTTGTTATATTTAAAAAATCTTGACAAATTTTTCCGCAGGCGGTATACTTAAATCAAGACAAAATTTCTCAAAGAGGTGATATTTATGAGGCAGCCGACTAAAAGAGATATTTCGGAAAATCTTTTGCGTGTTATTTCGGGTGAAATATCACGGGACGAATTTCAAAACCGGGCGGAAAATTATATTGTAATGCTCCCGTATCACGGATTTTGATAAAAGACAAAAAAGCAGTGGGAATCGAGACAATAGAT
>CAMWLD010000375.1 GCA_947175005.1 uncultured Ruminococcus sp.
AGCCCATATCGACCAGGTGGAAAACATCATTGGAAAAATCAAGATTATATTTGGTATAAGTACCTCTCACATAGTAATTTTCAAAGTTACGTTTCTTAGCAAGATCAAGATATTTTTCAGTGATGAGATCATAGCAGCCCTTACCGTCAACACGCTTCCTTACACGGTCGTTGACCTCTTTTCTGCCGTCAATGCTCATGACCACATTGTAAAATTCCTTGTTGATGAAATCCGCCTTTTCATCGTCAAGCAGCATACCGTTGGTAGTGATAGTGAAACGGAATTTCTTTCCCGTTTCCTTTTCACGCGATCTGCCGTATTCCACAAGCTTTTTAACGGTTTCCCAGTTCATCAGCGGCTCGCCGCCGAAGAAATCCACCTCTAAATTCTGCCTGTCCTTTGACTGCTCAATAAGAAAATCCAGCGCCTTTTTGCCCGTTTCAAAGTCCATAAGCTTACGTCCCAGGGAGTAATCCCCAGTAGAAGCAAAGCAGTATTCGCAGCGCAGATTGCAGTCCATAGCAATAAGCAGGCACATGGCCTTTACGGGAGCTGCCACGGAATATTCGGCAAATTTTTCATAACCGTCCTCGGAGAATAATATCTCCTGTTCATGAAGCTCCTTGACCTCCTCATAACAGGATATTATCTCGTCCCTCGGATAGAATCTCGACAGCTTTTCTATAACGCTTTCGGGACATTTTTCCTCAAAAGGCGGCGCAACATTATCCAGCATATCGTAAGTAAGCTCGTCCACTATATGAACGCCGCCGCTGTGCACATCAAGGACAATATTGTAACCGTTAAGCTTGTATTTGTGAATCATTTTTTTGAGCTCCTTTACTTAATCCTGCACATCAAATATACATTGAAACTTAGGGTCTGCCCTGTAACTTTCAAACTTTCTCGCTCTTACCGAATATCGTAAATATCCCTGCCTGTAACCTTGGTTACCTTGTAACAAGCGGCAGGAAACAATACCTATCAAAACTTAAAGGCAAGGGGCAGGAATTGTAAACCGTCCCGCTCTCTTGCCTTAAAGTTACCTTGGAAAAGCCGCAGCCAAAGCCTTAGTCCTTAGCAGCGCACTTCTGGTTCGCCACAGTGCAGGAAGTCTTGCAAGCTGACTGACAGGACGCCTGGCACTTTCCGCAGCCGCCCTTTGCGGCGGTCTGACGAAGGTTCGCCTTATTGATGGTTTTGATATGCTTCATCTCTTACTGATCCTCCCTGAAATGAATTCAACAATATTATAGCATATTTTTCCCGCAATTTCAAGATTTATAAAAATATTCAGCGAATTTAACAGAAACTTGTCGGTGCAAAGACAAATTTTGGTTAATTTTTATTAGTTGACATTTTATGGAGTGTTTTCACAGAAATTTATAAAAATCCTATTATTCGGGGATTTTCCGAATAGTCATATCTTAGAATTTTTTTGAATTCACCCCCGATATACCGCCGATAGCCGAAGCTGTAAGAATAATTATCAGCTTCAATATAACGCCTCCTGCCGAGAATACACGCACCGTCAGCACACCTATAAGCAATACCAGGACGAACACGGCTATGCCGCAAATCATACCTATGGCGATACCCCCCTCGCGGCGGCGTGAAGCTGCCGTATATGAGCAGACAAAGCAGCCCGCTGCCAGTGCGACCCCCGACATAGCCGAAATAATGCTGTCGGGCAGGTCGGCGGAGGCTGCAAAAAAGGACATTATCACCGCTGCGGCAGCAAGTGCTCCGAATCCCGAAAGCACGGACATTGCAATAGATGTGATTTTTTCGAGCCGCATAGCTTGTTTTCGTGTTCGCCGCATAAGATCAGACCTTTCGTGAGGTTAGGAGTTAGAGGTAAGTTGTTAGATTTTATGCGGCGGGAGCTTGATTTATGCCGGCGGAGGAGGGAAATTAAGATAAGATTTTAAGAATTATGCCGCAAAGACAAATGTTTGTCAACCTTTATTAATAAAAAACTAACGGGTGCTTTTTAATTGTATATTATGCCGCAGGTTTTCTGCAATAATTAACGAAAGTGCAGCATTTCAAAGGGATTTTTATGATTTTTCATTTTATATTAACTGCCGTTATAAATGAATGCGCACTCTGAAATTATGGCCGTTATTATCATAAATGATATCTATGTAATCATCCTCCCGCTCTGTTTCATAGCTCTTTGCATTAAAGCTGAAATAACGATAATTATCGTAGTAAACAGTATAATGATACCAATCCGGTTCATGATGAATATACAGTGTTTCATCATAAATCTCCACAATATTTTCACCGTTATTATCGGTTATGACCTCGGTGCTGTATCCGCCGCCGCCAACATCCTCGGAAAGCAATGCTATAAAAGCCGGCCCAAACATCAGAAAATCAGCGATCAGAAATATTACAATAAAAAAACGCAGACTAATTTTTTTCATTTTTTATATCCTCCACGTA
The DNA here is from genome assembly GCA_947175005.1 of uncultured Ruminococcus sp. GTDB lineage: Bacteria > Bacillota > Clostridia > Oscillospirales > Ruminococcaceae > Huintestinicola. The sequence goes on from CAMWLD010000375.1 coordinate 2,452, forward strand.
AATTTCGTAGCTTACATTTTCACCCTTGAAATTTCTGCATTCTACCAACACCTATTATCCTGCCATGTTATTGTCGGCTCGCCCACGCATTCGTAAAAATAAATATCATCGGCAAGGATCTTATTTTGAGACGTATCCGATAAACGCATTCTGTAAGACGCATCAGAACCATCGGAACTATCCGAATAGTTTACCGTTAATT
>CAMWLD010000376.1 GCA_947175005.1 uncultured Ruminococcus sp.
CTTTATGACCCCAATAATCCAAAAAGATGCTGCCTTGATGGGGATATCTCCGGATATGAATCGGGACTTTTCAGTTATGCGCTGAGCTTTACGGCTGTGGGAGTCTTTGTTTTGGTATGCGGGTGGAGGCATAGTTTTGGGACGAAGAAAAAGATCGAATGAAAAATATTACAAGCGAAATTATAAGGGCTGCAGCATTATCGGTCATGGAAGATTCGTCAATCCGCAAACGAACCTTAGAAATGAAAAAAGGACTGCGTTCTAAAAATGCGAATGTTCCGGGAGCGAATATAATTGTCTGAATATATGTCTGAATATTACTGATTGCTTTTATTAGGGAAGCACTGATTAAATCGACTTTTTTAATCTGCATCGTTTGAGAGGCTTTCGGGATTGTTTGAAGAATTTGCACGCCGGTGCAGGGTTAAAGAATAACTGTTTGATTTAAAGGATAATTATATTTCAAGCAGTTCTTCCACCTGTTTCCGCTTTTCATATAAAACACATCCTCCGGCATGGTCGTCTGTGAGCATATCACCGTCCTGCAGGAGACGAAACAGTTTTGATCTCAATGCCTCCCGCAATGATGTGTTACGCACATTGACGTCGGAATACGGTGAGAACGGACATGGTTCCGCACCGCCGTGAGAATTGATATGGAAAAATCCTCTTCCGGCAGCTATACAGCCACCCGAGCTTTTCTCGTCGCCGGGGAATGATACGAATACAATCTCATCATAATCCCGGCGCAGCCCGGCAATACCTTCTTTCAGAATCGTGCGCTCATTCTCACCCGGCGTCAGCTCCCCGCTCTCCTCCGTAACAGGTACAAATTCCACGAAAACTACAAGCTTACACCCACGGTCAGCAAGCGTGTCGATAAATTCGGCAGAAATGACCTCGCTCACATTTTGCGTTGTGACGGTTATGGATACCCCGAACAGCAAACCTTTTTCATTAAGCTTATCCATATTGACGATCAGTTTTTCATATACACCCTTGCCCCGTCTTTTATCGGTTTCCTCTTTGCCCCCCTCAATGCTCATAACGGGGATCAGGTTGCGGCATTTATCAAAAAGTCCGAAATAGGCGTCGTCCATATATGTACCGTTGATAAAGATCGGGAAGATAATGTCCTGTATCTTTCCTGCCGCTTCTATAATATCCCGCCGCAGCATAGGTTCGCCGCCCGCAAGCAGAATATAGCTTACGCCCATTTCGTCCGCCTCCCGGAAAATTGTAAGCCATTCGTCGCTTGTAAGCTGCTGCACCGGCGCTGTATCTGCGGTGGCGTGGTTACAGCGGGAATAGCAGCCGGCACAGTGCAGATTACAGCTGCTTGTAATGCTGGCGATAAGAAAAGGGGGAATGTGTTCTCCCGACTTTTCCGCCTCAGCACGAATTTTGGAAGCCTTTCGGCTTGCCGCAGCAAATTTTACCATAAACGCACTCTCTTTCGGATCACGCAGAGTCGCTTTCAGTGAAGCGGCGACGATTTTTTCAACGCCGCCTGTCATATATGCTTGAATATCAAATTTATCGTCCATTCCTACAGCCTCCCGCATTATTAAATCTTTGTCAAATTTTTCAACATTCTCTATGTCGCTTTGATTGAGTTTTCTTTGCGAATTTCCATAAGGCTGACTTTGCAATGAAATTCTCTAATCTATGGAAATTACGGCTTCGCCTATTTCAGACAACACGTCCGATCAAGCCGAGTCCCATACAGATCATCCAGATATAAGCTATGGTTTTGGGCATCATCAGCATTCCGACCATTGGCTTTTTCTTTGCCCAAAGCACCACAGGAAAATAACAGGCAAAGCTGATGATGATTGCAACGGACATCATCCACAATCCGTATCCGCCTATGTTGCCGGAGATGAAAAACAAAATCACAAGGCACAGACCTGTCACGGCAAAGGGCAGATTACGGTATATCCCCCATGACGGATTTCCCTCCGGACGAAACCAGTTGTTTTGAGGGAACAGGCAAAGCAGGATACGCAGTGCAGCGCTTCCCCATATAAGTACGGGCAGAATGGAGGGATAGGACACCGCAGGAAAAATGTTCCTCCAGATATAGAACAGCAGCACATAAAATACGGTCATAGTTATTGATGAGACCATGAGCCCCAACCCCGACCACCATTCCACTTTGGGAGAATCGCCGTGAAAAGCCTTGACGACCCTGGGAACCAGGTGAAATGCGTCGCCTCCGCCGAGGACAAGCGTCAGCACGCCAAACAGCATAAGCACCCGGCTGCCGCCTGCGTTTGCAAAGAAAACAATGGCTGCGATCAGGTCAAACACCAAATAAGCGATACAGAATATCGCTTCACCGATCTGCGGCATACGGGATTTTGTTTTTCCATTTTTCATAATTACCTCCATATTTGGTATCATAATCTCGCCGGTGATAAGGTCAATGTGCTCTCTGCTCACTACTAAAATGGTGAATATTTCCGTTCTCATTTCCAATATTTTAATTATATCACAAAAATGTGTCTATAATGTGACCTTTGCACATACAATTGGTGAAAACGGATTTTTCTCTCTTTCGGTTATTTCTCTTTTATTGAAAACAGCAATATCCATTCATTCAAAAAAATGCTTGACAAAATAAAATAAAAATGCTATAATATT
>CAMWLD010000377.1 GCA_947175005.1 uncultured Ruminococcus sp.
AGCCCCAACAATGCCTATCTTATCCCCCCGACTTACCGTAAAGGAAACATTCTCCGCCAGCACCTTGTCTCCCGGCGCAATGCAAACGTCCTTTACCGTCAGAACCTCTTCGGGAGGCTCGTAATCATATTCAAAGCGTATCTTCGCCTTTTTATCGTATGTGACGGGCTTTTCCAGTATCTCCATGCTCTCCAGCTTCTTAACCCTGCTTTTTGCCATGGCGGAAGTGGTAGCACGCACAATGTTCCTGTCCACAAAATCCTGTAACTTCGCAATTTCCTCCTGCTGCGCCTCATATTCCTTTATCCGCCGCTCCAAGTCGGCAGCCTTCAGCTCGGTGAATTTGCTGTAATTCCCTTTCCACCGCCTAAGCTTCGTCCGCTCTATCTCGCATACGGAGGTGCACAGCTTATCCAGAAAATACCTGTCGTGGGAAACTATCAGCAGCGCACCCTTGTACCCCTGCAAATAATCCTCCAGCCACATTATCGTCTCGAAATCCAAATGGTTAGTCGGCTCGTCCAGTATAAGCAGCGAGGGACTTTCCAGCAACAGCTTGCACATGGCAAGACGGGTCTTTTCCCCTCCGCTGAGCGTCGAAATGACCCTGTCGTAATACTCCGCCCCAAAGCCCATGCCATTCAGCACCGTTTTTATCTTAACATCTATAAGATAACCGTCATTCCCCTCAAACCAGGCAGTCAAGCGGTCATACTCGACACTTACCTCACGGAGTTTCCCCTCGTCCTCGTGAATTTCCGGGCGGGACATTTCCTTTTCCAGCTCCCGCAGTCTCTCCTGCGCCTCTATCTGCGCCGAAAAAACCGACCGCATTTCCTCCATTACTCCCGACTGCCTGTCCAGCCCCGAATTCTGCTCCAGATAGCCTATAGTAGCGCTTTTCGTCACCGCCAGCCTCGGTATATTCGGTTCGGGCTGACTTTCATATTCCTCCCTGCCCGTGATTATTTTAAGCAAAGTGGATTTTCCGCAGCCGTTAAGCCCCACAAGCCCTATCCTGTCACTGTCCTCTATTGTCAGAGAAACATTGTCCAGTACAGTCTTGCCATTGTATATTTTAGAAATATTTTCCATTGATAATATCATAAATTATTAGTCGACAACTTAACATTTTGTTAATATTTTACAAATTTCACTAATACATTATTTTTTTAACACATTTCAAAAAAAATTTCAACAGTTATGGAAATAATTTTCTTAAAATTAAGAAATAAACAGGCAAAATCATACGTTCCCCTTCTTAGGTAAATCTTTTTATTTTCGGTAATTAACGTCCTTTCGGAAAAAAATACAGCACTAAATCAAGCGGCGCAAAATTTTATTCACAAAAAATTTACATTAGTCCATGCCCTGTCAACCCTTTTTCAACAAAGAATTCTCTGCATTACAAAACAAAACATTTCCTTTAAAATAATTATATCACATATCCGCCCATTTGTCAATAGCTTTATGCAATTATTTTTATACATTCAGCAAATTCATAGAAATGCACAGTTTGAAAAACAGAAGTTATATAATTCGCACTAAGCAAAACAATTCTGCTAAAAGCCTCAAAAATATCCGCTGCAAATTTCCTATAAATTTTCAAAAAAATGTTGCAACTTTTCCCAAAATATAGTATAATAGAAATAATAACGAGATCAAATTCAAAAGGCAATGGCAGAAACTGCCTCAAAACCCTGCCTCACAAAGGATAACAGCATATGAAAATATACTTCACCCGCCACGGCGAGACCGAATGGAACAGCCGCAATATCATCTGCGGCGTCACCGATATCGACCTGTCCCCAAACGGCGAAAAGCAAGCGGAAGCCCTCGGCAATCGCATAAGCTCAGAGCGCCTCGAAATTGCCCGTATAATAACCTCTCCCATGAAGAGGGCTGTGCATACCTCGGAAATTATTTCGGGGATAACGGGGATACCCGTCGCCCACACCGAAAATGCCCTGCGGGAATGGGATTACGGTACTTACGAGGGCAAACCCCGTGATGTACCGGGCTTTAAGGAAAACAAGATTGAATTCGGCTGCCGTATGCCCGGAGGCGAATCGGTCTTTGACGTGGTGAACAGGGTCTACGGCTTTCTTGATGAATGCCCCGAAAAATACGGCGGCGAAAATATCCTGCTTGTCTGCCACGGAGGAGTGTGCAGGGTCATAGAGACCTATTACAGGGATATGACACGCAAGGAATTTTCCGAATTTTTCATGGGCAACTGCGAACTGCGGAGTTTCAGTCCTACCCTCGGAAGGGAGACTCTTTTATGAAGTTTTATTGTAAATGCGGTTATATGATCAATGCAACTGTAAGTCCATGCAACGGACTTTGCTGTATATATTCACAGAATGAATATATTAAGTTTATCGATTGGATCAAATACAATTTACCGTTGAAACTTTATCCTAAGTATATAAGAGCATATTATTGTGAATCATGCGGAAGCTATTATCTTGAAATGGAAAACAAATATTATATATTAAAGCCGGTAAAGTACGAGATTGAGTCTGAAACTTATACGGCATTGCACATTATTGATGAAATAGAAAAAGATAAAATTTTTGAAAACATAGAAGAAGATAAAACTATATTTCCTGCTACAAGAATGCTGTATATTTC
>CAMWLD010000378.1 GCA_947175005.1 uncultured Ruminococcus sp.
GTCGGTGGGGAATTTTTCGGTCACGGGAAAGGTCACACTTCTGACAGAATCGTTACCCCCGAAAGCCTCCTCCCCTATCCAGTCCACCTTTGCGGGAATGGTTATATCTCCGCCCTTGCCCCTGTAATCGGTAAGAACATTAAGCGTGCCGTCGTCGGTTTCCATTTCCTCAATAACAAAGTCCTTGGCTGCGGCAGAGGCTTCTATTGCCATGCCCCCAGCAAAGCCGTTTTGAGTGGGAATACCCGTAAGCAGGCAGGCGGCAATGGCTGCGGATGTAAACCCTGCGATCAACTTTTTCATATTCATTTAAATCTTCTCCTTTTCGGTTTTCCGAATATTTTTCAATTCAATTTGATTATAGCACAGATTTTTGAAAAAATATCCTATTAATTACATAATATCCACGGATGTTTTGTTAACGAAAATAGCCTATGGTTTACAAAATCAATGCGACCCGATATACTCATCTATAGCCCCGATAAGCTTGTCTATCTCCCCGTCCGTGCCTATGGTGATACGCAGACGATTGTCAATACGCGGGGTATTGAAATAGCGGACGTAAATGTCACGGGTCTTGAGATATTCGCAAATGTCACGGGCGGCAAATTTCTCATGCTGTGCAAAAAGGAAATTGGTGCTGCTGTCGGGCAATATAAAGCCTCTTTCACGAAGCGCATTTGTCAGGCGGTCACGGGTGGAGATTATTTTTGCAACAGTCTGATTAAAATAGTCCTCGTCCGCAAGGGAGGCGCAGCCTGCGGCAATGGCAACGCTGTCAAGAGGATAGGAATTATAGGAATCCTTGGCGGCACGGAGAGCGGATATAAGCTCGTCCCCCGCTATGCAATAGCCTATGCGCATTCCTGCCATTGAGCGGGATTTGGAGAAGGTCTGAACTACTGCAAGGTTGGGATATTCCTTTAAAAGAGGAAGTGCGGATATACCGCCGAAATCCACATAAGCCTCGTCGGAAATCACAACGCTGTCGGGATTCGCTTCGAGAATTTCACGGATAAAATCAAGCCCTCTGCCGATACTTGTGGGGGCGTTGGGGTTGCAGATGACAACGCCGCCGTTTTCCCTTTTATAGTCCTCGGGGTCGATATTGAAACTGCCGTCCAGCGGGGGCGTTTCAAAGGGAATTCCCAGCATATTGCACCAGACGGGATAAAATGAATAGGTAATATCGGGAAAAATCACGGGCTTTCCCGAATTGAAAAATGCACGGAAGCAAAGTGCGAGAACATCGTCCGAGCCGTTGCCCGCAAAGACATTCTTTGGGGAAACGCCGAGACGGTCGGCAATTGCCCTAAGCAGAGGGGCTGCGTTTGCGTCGGGGTATTTATTAAGGCTGCCCGCCTTGAATTCGGTTATCGCTTTTATTACCCCGGGAGCGGGTGGATAGGGGTTTTCGTTGGCGTTGAGCTTTATAAAATCTGTCTTATCGGGCTGTTCTCCCGCGGTGTAGGGGGTTATTTTTATAAGGTTTTCTTTCCATGAATTCATTTCTCGTTTTCCTCTCGTTTTTTATTTCGTATTTTCAAAAGATCATTTTCCGCTTATGACCGCCATTTTTACCAGCAGCCTGTTAAGCCTTGCCACGGGCAGACCCACCACATTGAAAAAATCCCCTTTTATTCCCTTGACAAACAGCGTACCGCCGGGGGACTGTATGCCGTATGCCCCTGCCTTGTCCATAGGGTCGCCCGACTGAACATAGGCTTCTATCTCGCTGTCGGTAAGGTCGTAGAATGTGACCTCGGTGCAGTCGGAAAAGCTTTCCGTCCTGCCTCTGCTGCAAACGCACACTCCCGTTATCACCTTGTGGGTCTTTCCCGACAGCTTTCGCAGCATTTCCCGTGCGTGGTTTATGTTGCGGGGCTTGCCCATTATCTCATTATCAAGAATAACCACCGTATCGGCGGCGATTATGTCGTCATAGGGGTTTGATTTTTCGACTGCTTTGGCTTTTTTCACCGCCAGATATTCCGCCGTTTCCTCCGGGGGGATATTATCGGGAACGGTCTCGTCCACATCGGCGGGACGCACCTCAAAGGAACTTACCGAGTAGGCAAGCAGTTCTCTGCGGCGTGGAGAGGCGGAGGCTAAGATCATCATTTTGGGGATTCTCCTTTCGGATCGTTATTTTTTTCGGTTAATTTTTCCAGAAGTGATAACAGGGCGGTATCAACCTGCTTTTTAGCGGTAAATTCCGCCTTGCGTTTATGGAAAAGCAGGAAATTTTCATACCGCTCCCGTGCCTCGGGGTCAAGTCCGAAATTCCCCTCCAGCCGCAGACGGGCTATGGTGAACCGTGCACGGTAGGAGGAAACAAGGTTTAAAATCTCACGGTCGTAAATGTTAAAATTAAAGCCTGCACCAAGGCAGCGGTCATAGAGAGCGTAAAGCTTTTCAGCCTCGGGGGAATCCTTTACAACGTTCGGCAGATAAAGCAGCACTGCGCTGTCTATGGGCTTTCCATATGCGGGAAAGTCAAAATTGAATCTTAATGTAACGGATTTTTTCGGGTGGAAATCCGAGCTATCACGGGCGTAGATCACAGGCTTTTGGATAACAATTTCCTCGAAATCCTCTATAGAAGCAAAGCTGCGCAGAGTGTTCATATTACGGC
>CAMWLD010000379.1 GCA_947175005.1 uncultured Ruminococcus sp.
CGTAAGGATTGGTCGTCAGCTGCAGATGTGTATACGAGCCAGGACGGAATACACGGGGGAATCGGGTACGGGGTCGTTCAAAACTGCGGTGCTGTCGGCGGCGGCGTTTACGAAAGAGTTATCCTTGGGGGCGGAGTTCGGAGAAACGGAAAATGCGGGGGACGGGGCTGTGAATGCGGGTAATACGGGGAGAGGAGGCGGCGAGGTTGACGGCTGATAATATGAGTGTTCCGAGTGAGTTAAATGCGGATAAGGGCGGGGCAATAATGGCTTTTCTGAAAAAGTACAGCAGGCTTATTCTCCCCTTTATGCTGACGGTGGTTTTGGGGGTATCTCTTTATTCGGTTTACCTTATTGATGTTTTGTCCATGTGGACGGTGGGGATAATAGGGGTAACGGTCGCTGTGTTTGCATTGTGCGAATTCATTGACAGGCACCATATTATCGGGGGAGTTTTTTTCACGCTTGTGCTGTTTACTGCGCTGCGGTTATTTATCGGACTGGTGTTCGGAAACGACTACGGCGAGACATTTCAGAGGTGGTTTTTAACGGGGGCGGAGCAGGTGACGACGCGGTTTGAGTATCTGCTGGCGTTGCTTATAAGCCTTATCCCTTTTTTCGGGGTGGTAGTTTATTATTTTACGAATATTCTTTACAGAATGTCCTTTCTGACACTGGTCAGCCTTATTCCCTGTGCGGTTTATGTTAAGGTACTGACGGAGATCGACAATGTGTTTATTTGCCTTATTGCTGTGCTTAATGTGGCGATACTGATGATGAATGTCCGCAGGTCAAGAGGAATGAACAGCCGCATTTTGGGGCAGAAGGCGGGGCTTATATCGGCGTGTGTGTTTACGTTTGTGCTGCTTATTGTTTCGACGGCTATTCCGAAAGAGCAGGACGCAAGATATTATGACAGGTTTGAAGAGCTGTTCATGGACACGAATTTCACGGTGGAGATAGATGAGAATTTTTCGCGGTTCAGCGAGCTTTCGGGAAATGCGGATTCTTACAGGAATTTTTCAAACAGGAGAATGTACACCCTTTACGGGGATATTATGCCCTATTTCAAGCGGCAGACCTTTGATTATTACGATTTTGAGCTGGACGCGTGGACGTATCTCGGTTACTGCTCGGAGCCTGTTTATTCGGACACGGTATGGGAGGAGAAGAGCAGGAATCTGAGTTTGTCGGAGCTGCGGAATGCAATTATAAAGGCTGATGAGCTGGAGGACGGATTTATTGAAAAATACGGACTGGGCAGGCTTGCGGAGTATGAAAATTTCGGGGATGAGGAAAAGCAGATATTTGTTCAGTGCGAGGATTTCGGGGCGCAGTATTTTCTGTCTCCCGCAAGAGTAATAGGTGTGACACCTTATGACATATCAAACAGTACGCCGTCAAGGTTTGTGACAAGAGGGGGAGTGGTGCGCACCCTGCGGAATATGCACCCGAAAAATCTGGGGTATTACATAACTTATCATGACGAATTTAATTCGCGGAATTACTGGTTTGAGCTGGGGGGAGCGAATTTCGACAATGAAACGGCGGAGCAAATGCTGGCGGAGATGAGGGTGATACTGGAGGGAAATGACGAGACTTTGAGCGGGGTGGTTTCGGAATTTTTGCGGCAGCAAAGGGACGCAGAATATTACAGGAGTCTGACGGAGGCAAACTGCGAGGAAATTCCCGAAAGGATAGGGGAACTGGCGAGAGAGATAACGGCGGGGCTTAGCTACGACTGGGAGAAGGCTTCGGAGCTTCAGAATTATTTTATTAATGAAGATTATATATACGACCTCAATTACGTTGCGAGGGACAGCTCGCCTGAATATTTCCTTTTTGAAAGCAAGCGGGGGAGCTGCTCGGATTTTGCTTCGGCTTATGCGCTTATGGCGCGTTCTTTGGGGCTTACGGTGAGGTATGCAGAGGGGTACAATCCCGATATTACCAGCCGTGAGGGAATATTTGTGATAAAGGATAACTGTTCGCATGCATACCCCGAGGTGTTCATTCAGAATATGGGGTGGGTGGTTTTTGAGCCGACTGTGCCGTCGGATTACAATAACGTTGCGGCGAATGATGCGGGGCTTGGGGGAGCTATTGTTGTGGATTATGACATGATGTTTGTGATGAGTGTTATAGGGGTGACGGTGCTTATTCTGGCGTTGGCGGCGGTGCTGCTTTTGCCTGCAATAAACGAGAGAATGTATGTTAAGAGGGCGCTGGCGGCGGAGCCCGGGAAATGCGCTGTGATGTTGTACAGGCGGGTTATCGGTAATATTGCGCGCAAATTTTTGCGGCATGGGGAATGTTTAACGCCTTTTGAGGCACGGTGTGCGGTTAAGGGATCGACGGGGTATGATATGGCGGTGCTTACGGAAGCGGTGGAGAAGTTTGCCTACGGCGGGGAGGATATTTCGGGGGATAAGGAGGAGTTCAGGAGTGCGTTTTTCGGCGCTAAGGCAGCGACGAAGGAGTATTTGAGGGAGAAGAACAGAGAGAGCAGGAGAAAAGCGGCAAGTAGGAAGAAGAAATAGCTTCAACTGACGTACAAATGAAAGCATTTCAAGTGCACTCACTTCACTTGGGTTCCAAGGGCGGAGCCTTTGGCGGGGACGGGGGCGGAGC
>CAMWLD010000380.1 GCA_947175005.1 uncultured Ruminococcus sp.
GCTTCGGCTTTTATGATGTATGAGCTGTAATTTGCCGCTTTCAATCTTTACGGAAACTATCGGATTTGTTTTCATTCTTTCGGTAATAGTCTGGGCAAATTCATTTGCAAGTGCTACTATGCTTTGGCTGCTTCGGTAATTTTCAAGCAGATCATATTTTGCAGCGCCCTTTTCGGTTATAAGCGAGCGCATATATTTGGAATCGGAGTATCTGAAACTGTAAATATTCTGATCGTCATCACCAACGGCAATAACACGCATTTCCTCGTTTCGCTCCATTAAAGCTGTTATAAGCGAAAATTCATCAGAGGACATATCCTGTGCCTCGTCTATAACAAGAACTGTTTTTGTGATCCTGCCCGGCTCCACCTCTCCGTCCCGTATCATTTGAGCGGCGTCCGTCACAACATTCTTTGCATCTTTAAGGCTGCCGATCTGTCCCAACAGATCAAAGCAGTAGGAGTGAAATGTTTTTATTTCCACATGTGCGGCGGCGTTTCCGATAAGCTCAAACAGACGGTTTTTAAATTCCGTTGCAGCTGCACGGGAAAAGGTTATCATCAAAAGCTGCTCATGCTTAACATCCTCCAACATCAAAAGAGACGCCAGCTTGTGAACAAGCACACGGGTTTTTCCGCTGCCGGGGCCTGCCGCAACAACAATATATCTTGAAGAATTGTCGTTAATAATTTCAAGCTGTTTTTCCGAAAGTGTGTTAAAAAGCGCACTGTATTTTTCGGGTGTAATGTTCCGCTCAATTTCCGAGGAACGCTCCCCCGCAAAATATTTATTGATAAAGCTTTTGTGATCTATTTGAAAATAATCGCTTACAAATTGCAATGCGCTGTCGTGATCACGGGTCATCATATGAGCGTATTCGCCCACAATATGTATCTGACGGATTTTTTGCTTGTAAAATTCGTCAAGATCGGCATAGTCATCTTTTTTATATTTGATCTTGTTGTCCATTTCCAGACGGGTTATTTCCATGCTGTTGTACAGTACAAGAAATCCGCCCTCAAGCTTCATTGAATCAATTTTTGAAAGATACAGCAGCGCATTCTCAATATCATCATTGCTTATTTTTTCGGTGCGGCTGTTTTCATAAGCGTTTTTAAGCTCCAGCACCGAAAACAGCACCAGAATTTCCTCATTGTCCGACTTGTTTTCAAGACTTTTGTCATAAAGGTAGCTGACGATAAATTTTGCAATATCGGAAGATCTTTTCCTGCCAAAGCTTAATTTTTCCGGGTCTGTTTTGGGGTCAATATGCACCCTGTTTGCCTTGGCGTCAACCGATCTTTCAATATGACCCTTGATAGTCCAGTAATAAAATATCGTTTTTATTTTATTGACCGTTGACGACTTTATGCCGCTGTCCAGCGCCCTTTCATTAAGCTCCTTAAAGAAGAAATCACGTTCATCGGATAAAATACAGTCCAGCAGAAAATCTTCAAGAGCCGTAAATTTGGATAGCACGTTAAGGGATTTGTTTTTGGTATCACTTCTGCGGATATATGCGGTAAGGTCCTTGCTGTCGTCAAGAATGCCCTCCTCACGCATAAGATCAATGCAGCGGATAACATCTGCCTTTAATACGCCCAGTCTGTCGGAAATATAATCCACCCTCGATTCGGCGTCGTCATTTCCTGCTACGGCAATGCTCCTGCTTGAAATAAGGCTGCTGATAATTCTTTTGGCAAGAATTTTTTCACTGTCGGAAAATTTGCTTGACCTGTCTATTACCTGTGCCGCACTTGCCATATCGGGCACACGAATACTTGTGGCAAACACCCTCGGTGAATTTTTGCCACGCTTTATATACCCCGCATTTTCCAATGCAAGAACAGCTGTTTTCACCCTTGTTTCAATATCGGAAACGCTGTCGTCCCAGCCTGCTGTACGGGCAATTTCCAAAGCGGAACGGTGGATAACTGAATGCTTTCCCGACATATCTTTTATAGCTTTCCATATCTGCTGAATTTCGCTCATACTAAGCTTTGTCTGATTAAGCAAAATAAAATGCTTGTCCAGATCGCTGTCATTGAAAAGCACATAGCAATCTCCGTTCAGGGACTCGTCACGGCCAGCCCTGCCTGCTTCCTGTACATAGTTTTCCAGTGAATCGGAAATATCATAGTGAATAACAAGCCCCACATTGGATTTATCCACACCCATGCCGAAAGCGGAGGTGGCAACGATTATCTGTGCCTCCTCACGCATAAATGCGTCCTGATTTTTCTGCTTAACGGAGGAGTCCATTCTGCCGTTAAATGGCAGCGCCTTAAACCCGTCGCCGCAAAGCTTTTCTGCAATTGCAAAGGTGCGCTTTGTCCGTGAAACATATACGATAGTGGGACATTTTTTCTGTTCGATAATATCACGCAGTGCAGTATATTTTTCGTCCTCTGTTTCCTTGAAAATAACCTCGTACCTCAGATTTGTACGAGTAGCATTTGCAGCGTAAAGATTTAGTGTGGTGCCAAGCTTGCGGCTGAAATAATCCTTTATGTCGGCAATTACCTTTTGCTTTGCTGTTGCCGTAAAACAGGACACGGGAATTTTGTGACTAAGCTGTTTTTTCTCCTGAAGCTCACGAATAAAGTCGCCGATGTAAAGGTAATCC
>CAMWLD010000381.1 GCA_947175005.1 uncultured Ruminococcus sp.
TACTGACACACTCGGCGGGGAACAGCTCCGGCGCCTGTGTCAGTAGAGGCTCGGACGGACAAGCAGGGGCAAAAAGGTAAAAAGGGCAAGGGGAAAAAGGGCAGCTCCTCCGTTAAGGTGGGTGCGTCCACAAAACTGATAACCCCCTCGGAAAAATCCCACAAGACAATGGTTCTCTCCGAAGAGGAGGAACAGCGGCTGCGGGTAATGGCGATAGTTCACAAAATGATAACCTGAAAAAGGGTTGATGTACTTCGTAACAGGCATATGCAGTGTGCATAAATGCAATGCGCATAAAATGCAAGGCACATAAAATGCGGCACAAAAGGAAATGATTTGTTGATATGGGTCTACCGGAAATTCTCGCTCCCGCAGGGGGCATGGAAAGCGTTTACGCCGCAGTGCGCTGCGGTGCTGACGGCGTTTATATAGGGGGTAGCGAATTTTCCGCCAGGGCGGGAGCGGAAAATTTTTCGGAGGATATGCTATATGAAGCGGCAAGGTACTGTCATCTTCACGGGGTGAAAATTTACCGTGCCATGAATACGATGATCTTTGACCGTGAGCGGGAAAGTTTTCGGGAGCAGGTGATAATTACCGCAAAGGCGGGCTTTGACGGCTTGATAATACAGGATCTTGGGGGGCTTGCCATTGCCAAAAAAGCTGTGCCAAATATGCCCTTTCATGCCTCAACGCAGATGACGATACACACGCCCTTGGGCGCAAAGGAAGCCGCTAAGATAGGCTTTTGCAGGGTAGTGCCCGCAAGGGAGCTGACCCTCGGGGGCATTGCGGAAATTTGCAGGGCAATGGAAGATGTAGGCGGCGAAACGGAGGTTTTCGTTCACGGGGCGCATTGTATGTGCCTTTCGGGGCAGTGCTACATGAGCAGCGCCATAGGCGGCCGCAGCGCAAACAGAGGACGGTGCGCTCAAAGCTGCCGTTTGCCCATATCTGCCGTTGGCGGTGTTGGCGGGGCGGCTGAATGCAGTGGAAAAAACGGTGGTGAACGTTACGACCTGTCGCTGAAAGATATGTCCTTGGTGGAGCATTCGGAGGAACTTGCGGCGGCAGGGGTAGATTCCTTTAAGATAGAGGGACGTATGAAACGTCCGGAATATGTGGCGGCGGCGGTGACGGCTCTGCTGCACGCTCTTTACGGCGGGGAAAACAGAGATAGTCGGGGCGTTCGGAACGATAAGGGCGTTTGGGACGATAAGAGCGTTCGGAACGATAAGCACGATATGCGGCGGCTGGAGGCTGTATTTTCCCGAAGCGGCTTTACGGACGGCTATCTTACGGGGAAGATAGGCAGGGAAATGTTCGGCAGCCGTACAAAAGAGAACGTAACGGCGGCGGGGGACGTTTTGGGGGAGCTTGCCGCTCTTTATAAAGATGAGGTAAAGGACGCAGAGTTGGACTTTGCCCTTACGGTGCATGAGGGAACGGCTGTGCGGCTTGATTTTCACTGCAAAAACGACAGGGGCGGGGAAGTATCGAGCGGCGATGTATCGCCCATTGTGTCGGGGGATATTCCCGAAAAGGCGCAGCGGCGGGAATTTACCGAAGCGGACGGAGTCAAAAATCTCTCGAAGCTTGGGGGAACACGGTACAGGCTCGGGAAAATTTCCTGCGATATTTCCCCGGGGCTTGCTATTTCCGCTGCCTGTGTGAACGACCTGCGCCGCAGAGCCTCTGAAGCGGCGGACAGGCTGACCGTTTCGGGAAACACACCCGTGTATGAGATAAATGAGGATATTTCCGCAGACGTTTACAGAGATTCGGCGTGTCCTCCGAAAGATTCGGAAGAAATCAAATTCCGCATAATTACTCACAGTGCAGAGATAGCCTGTGCAATGGCGGAAAGGGACGAGACCCAGTTTGCGATACTGCCCGTTACGGAATGCGAAAAGGACGAGGCTGCTGCTTTTGCGGGAAAAATAACGGTAAGCCTGCCCGATATTGTGACGGATGAAAATGCGCTTATAAAGCGGCTGAACGGCCTTTGTGAAAAAGGGTATACCCATTTTTTCTGTAAGAATTTCACTCATTTGGGTGCGCTGAAAGCCCTCGGAGATGTGCATATCCACGGGGGCTGGGGCATGAACATTGCCAACGGCGACAGCCTTGAAATGCTGCGGGAAATGGGCTTTGAGGACGCTTGCCTTTCCTTTGAGATGAAAGCGGGACAGGTGAGATTTGCGGCGAAAAATTCCCCTGTTCCCGTGGGGATATACGCTTACGGCAGGCTGCCGCTTATGGTTGTGAGGAACTGCCCCGTAAAGGCAACGGTCGGCTGCAAGGGCTGCAAAAACGGCGGCGGCGGCAACGTTGCCACGCTGACCGACAGAGACGGCAGGATATTCCCCGTGCACTGCGGGGGAGAATATGTTCGGATACTCAACTGCGATATATTGCAGGTTTGCGATAAGCTTGAAGATTTTGGGGGCGTTTCTTTTGGGCTGCTGGATTTTACGGGCATGGATATTTCCGAGGCACTGAAAGCCTTTGACGGCTGCATTTCCCGTGAAAAGCCCTGTGGGAAGTTTACGAGGGGACTTTATTACAGAGGAATAATTTAATTAATAATTAATAGTTAATAATTAATAATGAGTGTGCGGAGG
>CAMWLD010000382.1 GCA_947175005.1 uncultured Ruminococcus sp.
CTTTCTGCCTGTCTCGTGGGCTCGGAGATGTGTATACGAGTCCGTTTATACATTTTTTAACGGAGCAGATGAGGACGAATAAAATTTTCACTGCCCGGAAGAAAGCGAAAAAACCGAATTATTATTTTTTCAGCTGTTTAAAGCTTGACGAAAAGGAAATAATATGCTATAATTAGTGTATAAGTTTACAATTTATCCTTTTTATGCGGAAAAAATCATTTTAAGGAGGACGTTTTTATGGACAGAGAGGTAGGAAAGATAAACCGATACCTTATGATAGGCTGGCTGCTTATTGTAGCCGTATTGAGCGTTACATACATGGGCGAATTTTTTAAGGGACACAGGGACGCTGCATATATGACTATGTTCCTTTCCGTTACGCTGATACCCGCTGTTGCCTGTCTTGTGTATTTTCTGAAAAAGCCCGAAAGCAAGGAACTGCGGTACTTTGCGGTGGCTGGGTATCTGATGATGTACACCTTTGTGCTGCTAAACACCAACACAATAATGACCTACGGCTACATTATCCCCATGCTGTCGCTTATTGTGCTGTACCATTCGCCTAAGCTGGTGCTTATTATGGGAGGAGTGTCGCTGGGGGCAAATATCGCATGTGTTATAAGGTTTTTCAGAATTGGTATGGTGACAAGAGATGATATTAAGGACGTTGAGATACAGCTGGGAATGATAATGTTCTGCTTTGTGTTTGCTTATATTGCTTCAAGGCTTTACAGGAAGATAGTTATGGAAAATGAGGAGCATATAGGTTCTATTGACGACAAGCAGAAGCAGCTGGAAAGAGTGACCTTGCAGACCATAACCACAATTGCAAACATCATTGACGCAAAGGATGAATATACCAAGGGACATTCTTACCGTGTTGCCGAGTATTCCTCCGCGCTTGCCCGTGAGCTGGGATACAGCAAGGAACAGGTGGCGAATGTGAAATATATAGGTCTGCTGCACGATATAGGGAAGATAGGCATTCCCGATTCCATACTCAATAAGCCCGGAAAGCTTACCGACAGCGAATATGCCATTATGCGCAGGCACGCCGAGATAGGCGGGCATATCCTTGAGGGCAACAATATGATCGACGGCATGAATGCAGGGGCGAAGTATCATCATGAGAGGTATGACGGCAGGGGGTATCCTCTTGGGCTAAAGGGGGAAGAGATACCCGAAATGGCTCGTATTATAGGCATTGCCGACGCTTACGATGCGATGACCAGCAACCGTGTTTACAGAAAAAGGCTCACCGATGAAAAGGTGATCTCGGAAATAAGACGGTGCAGCGGCGCACAGTTTGACCCTGCAATAGCAGAGGTTTTCATTGGCATGATAGAATCGGGGAGACTGGAGGGGATAAGCCCCGATACCGTCCCGGGAGAGGGCGGCAAGAGCATGGCGGAGCAAAGTGCGGAGCTGCTGCGGAGCGTTATCGGATTCAAGGAAAAGCCCTATGACAACGAGCATGATTATCTTACGGGGGTTTTGAGCAGAAATGCGGGAGAGGCTCTTATTTCAAAGGCGCTTTCCGAAAAGGACGGCGGGCTGTTTATTGTTGATATAACGAATCTTTTGGGGGTAAATGAAAAGCATGGCATAGTATCGGGAGACAGGGTTCTGATGGAGGCTGCGGATGTTCTTTCGGAGAGGGACGATCTGACGGTGGTGCGCTATGACGGCAGCGTATTCCTGTGCTTTGCGCCCGGTGAAGAGGACAGAGAGGCTATGGACAGAATGATGTCGGATATTTGCCAAAAGCTGAGTGCAAAGCTCCGTGTTATGAACGAGTATGAGGACAACCATATCTGCATAGGCGGAGCGCTGTCGTGTGAGGCGGGGAGAGATCTGCCCGGACTGCTTATTGCGGCGGACAAGGCGCTTTTCCATGTTAAGCAGCTGGAGACGGACGGCAGCTATCTGTACACAAAGCCCGACAAGGCAGGTACGAACAACAGGTACGGCATTGATCTGGAACAGCTGGTAAAAATGTTCTCGGACGGCTCCGAAGAGGCTGTTTACGGCATGGATTCTCCCGAATTCCGCAGGATATACGAGACAGTAAAGGGTATCTATGAAAAGAGCAAGCAGGAAATGCAGCTGCTTCTGATAACGGTTACTCCTGCACTGGGCAAGACCCCTGCGATTTCCGACCGTGACGAGGCTATGGAGTATCTTCAGAGCGCCATTGATGTTACCGTAAGCCCGTCTATGATAACATTCCGATTCAGCAGCGTGCAGTGGATGGTCATTGTCACCGAACCGCAGACGGAAAGCGCCGAGGTGGTGACAGAGCGCATTCTGAACTGCTTCTACAAGTCCTACGACAAGAAAAACATGGCGCTTACTGCCGAGGCTGCGCAGCTGCCTAAGTTTGTTTAAAGCAAGTGCGAGGGGCTTTTGTATCCCCGATTTGACATAACCCCCGTTCCTGCGGCATAAACTGTTATGAAGGAAAAAATGGGTATATATTTCTTTACCCTCATTACAGGAGGCTGCCATGAGTAATCTGACATATGACGAACAAAAAAAGCGGGCGCTTTCGCTCGCAGAGTACATAATAAAACACAAGGCAACCGTAAGAGCTACCGCTGCAAGGTTCGGGATAAG
>CAMWLD010000383.1 GCA_947175005.1 uncultured Ruminococcus sp.
GTATAAATGCGGTATAATTATGTTAAGGAACTGCTGATTAAAGGTATTTCCCTCGCCATAGGCGGGGGAAATACCGCCGCCCATAGCCGCTTTTAAAAGCAGGAAAATCTTAAAAACGATTTAATCAGCGTTTCCTTAAATAAAGGCATAACAATGACACATTAACAGCCCGATAAATATTGCAGGGAGGCAAACTCTATGAAGCTGAAAAAAATGTGTGCCGCTTTGGCGGTGATAATGGCATTATCCGGCTGCGGGAAAGCGGCGGAAAATATTCCGGAAGCAGTGACGGAAGCTGATTTGACGAGTGCTTCCGAGACCGCCGGGGCGTGCACATGCACTACTTCGGCGCAAAGCGAACATACCTACGAAACGTCCCGTGAAAGTGAAACGCCATACAGGGAAAGCGAAACAACATACACGGAAAATGAAACGGCAGAGGCAATTTCCGAAGCTGACGGACAGTATGAAAAGGAACATGTTGGTCTGGGATATCCCACAGATGACGACCTGCGAGACCTTGCCAATTACAAAAATCTTAAATCTTTGAGCCTTGGGCTGCCCTTGCCGGAGGACACAGATTTCAGCCTGCTAAACAGTCTGGACGGGCTGGAGCGTATAACATTAGGCGGCGGCTGTGACCCTGCGTACATAAATATGTATAAGCTGTCCGATGTAAGGTTGCTGGGACTTAAAAGTCTGACGGTTTATGATGAGGGCTTTTTCAGCGTTTCCTTTTTTCCCGAGAGCTTTCCCGGGCTGGAGAGTCTTGATATTTACAACTGCCGCATTGAAGATGCCAATGCGCTGGCTTCTTTGAAAAATCTAAACAGAGTTTGGTTAGATAACTGTGAGCTGAATGATATAAGTTTTGCAAGTAGCCTTGATAAATTAAAGACTTTTTCGGTGTCGGAAAACAACATTGTCGACATTTCCCCGCTGGCAGGAAAGACGAGCCTTGAATGTCTGCGTATTTCAGGTAGCCCGGTAGGCGACAGGGCGGGGGAAACTCTGAAAACCTTGGAAAATCTGGATCATCTTGAAGCGGTGTGCTGCGGTATAGGCGATCTGAGCTTTCTGTCGGGCTGTCCGAAGCTGGATAGGCTTTATTTGAGCGGTAATCCCATAAGCGATATTACTGTTTTGGGCAGCCTTGAAAATCTGCACGATCTTGGTCTGAGCAATACTCTTATCGACAATGTCGAACCGCTGCGAAATCTCCAAAATCTGTGGTATCTGGATATAATGGATAATAATATTACCGACATTTCTCCCTTGGCAGAGTGCAGCTCACTTGACCTCATAGCACTGGCAGGCAATCCCATATCGGCGGAGGACAAAGCGGAGTTTTTCGAGAATAACCCCGACAAGCGGGCGAATATTCCCGGGTAAATTGCCATTTAACGAACGGCATATTTTTAAGAAAATGCTTTAATCGGTTTTTCCGAAACATTAAAATCTGATCTTTGTGTATGAGGATTTGCAAATGAGCTTTCGGGTAAAAACTTTTCCCTAAAAAGCATGGCAGAAAAAACACATAAAAAGAGCCGCTTGTTTCCCAAACGGCTCTTTTTAATCTTGTAATCTTGCAATTATTCTGCTGCGTAAACGCTTACCTTCTTGCGGTCCTTGCCTACACGCTCGAATTTAACAGTACCGTCAATTACAGCGTAAATAGTGTCGTCCGAACCAATGCCAACGCCTGCGCCCGGATGAATGTGAGTTCCTCTCTGGCGGACAAGAATGTTGCCTGCGGTAACAAACTGCCCGTCGGCTCTCTTAACGCCCAGTCTCTTGGACTCGGAGTCACGGCCGTTCTTGGTAGAACCCATTCCCTTTTTATGGGCAAAAAACTGCATGGAAATTCTGATCATTGCAATATGCCTCCCTTTTTTCGGAATTATTTTACTATCACTTCAATATTTCGGGGATAATCCTCTTCAATAAGCTTCAGATGTGCATAAAAGGCATTCATCAGCCTGTATGCCTCCCCGCTGCCCTTTGTAAGGCTGCATTTCAGAACATTCTCGCCGTCACTGTCTGCGACCTCCGCTTCTGCACCGCACTCCATAAAATCCGTAAGAGCGTTGCAGATAAGCTCTGCCGCCGAGGAAACTGCCGCACAGCAGACATCGCTGCCCGCTTCCGCCAGTCCCGAATGCCCCGAAATCTCAAAGCCCTCAAAGCCCGCCTTGCTTTTGTAAAATGCGGCGGTTATCATACGTTGATAGCGTCGATCCTGACCTTAGTGTAGGGCTGTCTGTGACCCTGCTTCTTGTGGGAAGAACCCTTCTTGGGCTTGTAGGTGAAAACAGTTATCTTCTTAGCCTTACCGTTCTTTATCACCTTAGCCTCGACCTTTGCGTTCTGAACGTAGGGCGCGCCTACGGTGAGAGCGGAGTCGTTGTTTACGGCGATAACCTTGTCAAAGGTCACGGTAGCGTCAGCCTCTGCCTCCAGCTTTTCGATGAAGATCTCATCGCCGACCTTTACCTGATACTGCTTTCCGCCTGTTTCAATTACAGCGTACATTTTTACGGCACCTGCCTTTTTCTATAAACTCGCTGCGGCGGGTGCGCTTTGAAGAAGCAAGAAAATAAGA
>CAMWLD010000384.1 GCA_947175005.1 uncultured Ruminococcus sp.
CTACTGCCTGATAGTCGCTGTCGGTTATCATAAAGCCCTCCGGCAGGTCGCTTACATTCATGGGCAGGGAAAGGTTCGCACCCATAAGATTTATATTATCAAAAATGCTCTCCAGCGCTTCCTCGTGTTCCTCGTCGATCCTCTTGGGAATCACAGTGTTCCTGCCGTTCGTAAGGTCACGGATATAGCCCATGGAAAGACTGTGTATTGCAGGGTGAAAAAAGTACGGAAATGTGCGATTGCTGCTGCCGCATGATGTCAGGGTCATTATAGCGGAAAGAAGCAGGGCGGTTTTTACAAGATTTTTTCGCTTCATAATAATTCCCTCCTGTTTATTAAAGATTTTCGCCCGGGGACTGTGATATCCTGAGCGCCCCCGCTGTCAAAAGGACTGCAAGAAGTATTCCGAAAAGGGCTGATGTAAGCCTTGTGGCCATGGCATAGGCGGGAAGCAGGAATAGATATTTCAGAAAATTTATCCCCCAAAAATATGAAAGCATAAAGCACCCTCCCATGAAAAGGGCGGCAAAAAACATCACACACAGCGTAAAGCCTCCGCCTCTTGAATATCTTATGCTGCCGATAAAATAGCCGAGAGAAAGCAAACCGAGACCTATGGCGAACATTTCGGGAATATCGAAAAATATAACCCCGCTGTTTAAGTCGTTTGCATGGATCAGATAACGGACAAGGCTGCCTGCTGATACTCTTGTGGCTGTTTTGTTTGGATCGATCGAAAGCGTTGCCGCATATCTTATTATGTACTCCGAAACAGATGTGAACAGGCACATAGTCACTGCTGCTGCCGCCAAGGATATTACTCTGTTTTTAGGGGAGACCGCATTTGAAATGCAGAAGGGCGTGTGGTATTCAAACATTCTCATGCCGCATTGGAAAAGATACATAAGGGGCAATATATCGTTTGTTATTATCATTGCCCCCATTCTGAAGCCGTGTGCAAAAGCTGTTAAAAGCATAAGGGCTTCTATTATCGCAAGAGTAATAAGCTGTCTGCGCATGAGCATAAAAGAACATATCACGGTATTTTTCAGTCTGTCATTCATTGGTCAATTCCTCCTTTAATTTCGTTTTATACGGTTTGATCTGCCGGAAATTTCGGGCTCTGCCGCCATGGAAAGGGCAAGCATTGCTATGATATACACTGTGCACATACCTATCAGAAAGGTAACGGACATTTCGCTGTCCATATAGTTGATCTGCGGGATAATCATTACAAGCATTAAATGGGGAGTGGCAAAAAGACAGATAAACATAAGAAATACAGCGGTTATGGAAACGGCGTCATTACCCAGCGAATCGAAAAGATAACCTATCCCGAAAAGAGCAGCCGCAATAACTGTTGCGGTTATCGCATATACGACGAATTTCGACCTGTTGTAAATGCACTGCCCATAAAAATATGCTGTCATATACACCGCCAGATAATACAGGGCGGTGACCGCAAAAAGCTGCATTATCCCGTTGCTTATAAGCCCCATGTTATTGTCAAAATCATAAGTAAGGCGGTTGTAGATGTATTTTTCAAGAAAGGTGTATCTCATTGCTCCGCATATGTCCGAAATTATTGTCTTTGAAAATATTATGTCCGCCGCTGCAAGGGCGCATGAATAAACTCCTCCCGCAAGCAGTCCGTTTACAGCCCGCAGCCTCCCGGAAACGCTGTTTGCGGCGCACAACTTTGTTTGCCTCGGTATCATGACCGCAGCTGCGGCAATAAGTATAACGGGAGTTGCGATGTCGGAATAAAGCTTAATCTCTTGTATAAAAAATTTATAGCAATTGTAAGAAAGCGAAAAGTCGGAAAAACGGCGACCGTGTATTTCACTGCCGAGGCGAACCGCATAGCCGAAATTTACAAGTATCCACAGGATAATTACAAAAACGGCGGAATATTCCGACGAAAGAATTGTCAGGCGAAGCGAGCCGAAAAAACGCTTTATACGGAAGCGGATATTTTCCCATGAGAGCTTTGGATTTTTGTAATTTGTACCTGTGTCCCCGGTGACATGATACATTCCAGACAGGCTTTCAGTTGATTTTCCGTCATTTGCTCCTGTGTCCCAGGTGACGTAATGGATACACATTACGATTATTATAATGAATGTTATTGCCTCAATAAAATAGCCTATGGGGTTATAATAAAACGTACCGAAGCTCCAGTAGGAAAACACTGCCGGGCTGGAAACACGCCCGATATGACAGCAGGCAGCCGAAAATATCCCGTAAATATTTTGCACGGGAGATGAACCCCATTCTTCTGTCGGAAGATACATAAGCGTTCCGAAAAGGGTGGTAACAAGGCAATATGCCGCCTGCTTTTTTCTTCCGCTGTCAATGCACGCCATGATAAAGCAGCCGGAAAGAAAGAAGCTGCAATAATACAGGACGGTGACGGCAAACAGCAAAAGCATCATCGGGACAGGGTATGTCAGCTTCGCTATTTCCGTTTCCTCGGCGTTTTTGAGTCTGTCAAAAATATATTCCGTGAATAATGGTCCTTTACGCTCAAACAACATGAACACCGGTCCGCCGTATATCCACTGAAAAATTACCTTTGCAAGGACAAGATCTACAC
>CAMWLD010000385.1 GCA_947175005.1 uncultured Ruminococcus sp.
CCTCTCCCGTAAGCCCATAGACAAACCATATCTCGCCATCCGAAACAGCCGTTCCGTAAAAATCAAAACCATAGCTGCCCGATGAAAGAAACTGAATCTTTACCGCCACAACATCTTTTTCAAAATCAACATTCTCCCCATATTTTGAAACTTCATCTGCCCCGCCGCATAACTCCCCGAATTCCGTAAGCTCATCAAAGCTGCGAATGATCTTCACTGTCCCGTTCATATCATAATCAAAGCTTTTAGATGTTTTAAAAGCCATTATCTGCTCGGGATATTGAAACGTTTCTCCGTCTTTTACCGTACCGAAATTCTTCACAAGTTCCTTCGGTATTACCGAAAACATAAACAGCGACGTTTTATCATACTCATCATCGGACACGGAATGTCCCCGCTTAAAGATCGTATAATTAAAAACTATCTCTCCGTTTTCCGCATTAACCCTGTCAAAGGATTCAAATTCATTGATATAAAGAAATACAATATCCGCCGCAATAGCATACCTGTCAAAATCCACCATTTCGCCGAACTCCTTCAGCTGCTCTTTTTCCTCGGAAATCCCGTAAATTTCCGTAAAGCTTTCCAGTTCCCCGTAGCTTCTTATTATCTTCACCCCGTACAAATCCGAATCATATGTATCGAAAGTTGTAAACGCCATTGTCTGCTCGGGAATTTGAAGCTTTTTTTCGACGATCATCGAATCGGTAATTTCCACAAGCCCCGCAGGTATCCTTGCAAACATAAACAACGCCGCCATATCATCGGTCATACCGTATTTATTATCAATAAGCTCATACTCAAAACTCACCTCTCCGTTTTCCACCGTAGTATAGTAGAAATCAAAATCATATCCCCCGGAAGAAAGACCGACAATATCCGCCGCGATAACGTTTTTGTCAAAATCTATCTCTTCCCCGAACTCTGTCAGCTGCTCTTTCCATTCGGGAATTTCGTATATTTCCGTAAAGATCTCCAGTTCCTCGGGGCTTCTTATTATCTTTACTCCATACATATCCGTATCACGGTAAGCATTTGAGGTTTTAAACGCCGTTACACGCTCCATATATTTCGTATCGGCCTTAGCCGTACTTTCGGTAATTTCCTCCTTTGACGCGCTTTCTTCGGCCGTTATATCCTCCGAAACAGTTTCCGCACCCCGCAGACTTTCGGCATTTGCCTCACTCTCCGAGATCTCCGTCACATTTTCGCCGCTCCCCGCGCACCCCGTAAGCATTAAAGCGACCGCCAAAAATATCACGCAAACTAATGCAAAATTCCTCATACCATATCCTCCCGGCAATCTACAAAGCCTATTACTTCTCCTTAAAAGCCTTAACTATCAGATACACTATCCCCCCTATGATAAGCACTGCCCCGCATACAATAAAGGGAATAAACCTAAGCATATCCTCCGTTAAAAAATCCATTATTCCCTCACCAGTACCTTTACTATTTCCCCTATAAAAGCCTTGTGAGGGTCGCCGTTATACCAGTGCTGCTCGCCCTCCGCCAGCGCCGACAGATCAAGGGTCTGTGAATAAAGCTTCTTGCAGATGAATATCATATTTGCCTCTTCAAAAGCTGCCGTGCCCTCGGTGAACAGGGGCGTTATCCCCGCTTCCTTTGCCTTGTCGCAGTCCCTGCCTGAATGAGAGCCGCAGAATTTAAGCGCCTCTCTGTATTTTTCATCAAAAAAGCTCACCGTGAACAGTTCACTGCTCTCCATATATCCAAAGGTGTGCCTTGTAGGGCGGATAACCGTTTCCATAACGTTTTTCCCCCACATTACTCCCATAAATCCCCACGAAGCTGTCATGGTATTGTAGCCGTCCCTGTTCCCTGCCGTCACCAAAAACCATTCCTTGCCTATCTTATCAAAGGGGTTAAAGGATAATTCGCTTATATTTATTTCTTTAAATGACATAACAATTTCTCCTTGTAAAATATTTTTATATAGTTATCCCCGCCAAAGACGGGGATAACTCACATTATTGACTGTGTACAGCAAAACTTATCTGTACTGCTCGTTAAGATAAATGGACACTCTCGACTGGATTACCGAGGCAGTCTCGTCCGCAGACTTAGACCCCGAAAAATACAGGTCGGATTCTTCCTTGATTATATTGTTGATATTTTCGTCGTACTTGTTTATCTTTGTAATGCTCTTTAAATAGTCCTTCATGAAGTTCACATCTTCCTCGCTCATAGCAGTGGACTTTATTTCCATGCCGTTTATCCAATAGGTATTGTCTTCCAGCTGTACATTGCCCTCGCCGTCAATATATTTGCGGGGCTTTGTTGCCTGAATAGCAATCTTGTCAAGATTTTCCGAGTAAACAGGGAATCCGCTTCCGTCGGAGGAATAAACTATCTCTCCGGAAATATCCTCCTTAGGCTCTGCGTCGCCCCAGTTGGGTATGCTCCCCTCGGTGACAGTGCTCTTTACAATGTCCATGATAAATTCCCATGCGCCCTCTTTGAATGTGGACTTATTGGATATGGCATAATTTTTTCGTAGACTAAGTATATCTTCTCGTTAGGAGTCGTCGGCAGCTCCGGGGAAGTTTGTGAAGGTAATATCCTCACCCTTGA
>CAMWLD010000386.1 GCA_947175005.1 uncultured Ruminococcus sp.
CTATAAACTAATGTGCAGTACAATAAGCGATTTCTGTTTCTTGCCTCTTGCTTCCTGCCTCTTGCTTCCACTCCCATTAAAACAAATTTTGAAACGGAAACATTAGGAGAAACACTCTGTCCTTTACAGTACACCCTTAGTGGAAAGCACCTCGCCGCCGCTTATGACCGCCGCATTCTTCAAAGCGTGCGCCAAAGCCTTGAACATAGCCTCATTCTTGTGATGATCGTTAGTCCCGTAAAGGCACTTCAAATGCAGCGTTATCCCCGCATTGTAAGCGAATGCCCTCATAAATTCCTTTGTAAGACAGTTGTCATAACTGCCCGTGCCCTGATTATCAAACTCGCACTCGTACACCAAATAAGGACGGTGACTTATATCCAGACAGCAAAACGCCAGACTCTCATCCATAGGAATATACGCCGTTCCATACCTCTCAATACCCCTTAGATCTCCCGCAGCCTCCTTAAAAGCCTGCCCCAAAGCAATTCCCGTGTCCTCCACCGAGTGATGCCCGTCCACATATAAATCGCCGCTCACCGTAACATCCATATCAAAGCCCCCATGAACGCACAGCGCCGTCAGCATATGGTCAAAAAAGCCTATCCCCGTGGAAATATTGCAAATACCGCTGCCGTCCAGATTCAGCTTTACATTGATCTGAGTTTCCCTTGTTTTCCTAATTATCTCCGCCTGCCGCATATTATATCATACCTTTCATAATTTATTTGTTATTTACATCCAAATTTTCCTTATTCCATTCCCGCAAGAATTTCTTTCAGCGCACTCAGGAAAATTTCATTTTCCTCCTCCGTTCCCGCCGTAACACGGATATAACCGCCGACCTTCCTTACCGCAATGGAATTTTTCTCCAGTTCTCTGCATATCTCCGCAGACTTAGAGCTTTTGAAGAATACGAAATTCGTAACCGAATCGTAAACCCTTTCTATCTGTCTGAAATCTCCGCTAAGCTCTGCCAAAGCCTCCTGCAAAGCCTTTCTGCTCCGCACTATCTCCGCAGTGTACTCCGTTATCAAGGGCTTGTTTTTAAGTGCCGCATACGCCGCCGCCTGGTCAAGAGTGCTGGTGTTGTAAGGAGATTTTACCGCCTTTAAAGCCGTCGTTATAGAGGGAGACGCCACCGCAAATCCCAACCTTAACGCCGCCAGCCCCATATTTTTCGAGCAAGTCCGCAGCACTATCAGATTATCAAATTCCGTCACCCTGTCAAGCACGCTCTCCCCCCAGAAATCCATGTACGCCTCGTCCACTATCACAAGACAGAACACATTTTTAAGCAGCTTTATAATGTCCTCCTTCGCCACCCCCAGCGACGTGGGATTGCAGGGATTCGAAAATATGACCGCCTTAATGTCATTGTTATTGCAGTAGTCAATGACCTTTGCCACATTCACCCGCAGATTGTCCTCTTTCTGCAATGTCTTTACTTTAAGCTCACTCATGTACCCGTAAAATGCGTACATGGAAAAATCGGGAGTAAGGGTCAGCACATTGTCCCCCTTTTCCAAAAACGCCCCCAAAATAAGGCTTATCAGTTCATCCGATCCATTTCCCGCCGTGCACATGGAAGCAGGCACTCCGTAAAAATCCGCAAATGCCCTCGTCACCCTCTCCGCCGACGGGTCGGGATAACGGTTAAGCTCGGTATTCTTTATCTCATTTAAAATGTCCTCCCCCAGCCTGTCCATAATGTTGTAGCAGGATTCGTTTGCGTCCAGCCTTACCTTGCAGCTGCCCTCCACAGGCACATACATATCAACGCTTTTAAGCTTCTTTGTCAGCTCATATGCCATTATCAGCCCTCCTCGTTAAACCTTATCTCAACAGCCTTTGCATGAGCCGTCAGCCCCTCGCTTCTTGCCACCGTAACAATGTCTTTCTTCGCCTCCATAAGCGCCTCACGTGTATAGTAAATGAACTGCGAACGCTTTACAAAGCTGTTTACCGAAAGGGGCGAAAAGAACTTTGCCGTCCCCCCCGTAGGCAGAATGTGGTTAGGTCCCGCATAATAGTCCCCCAACGGCTCGGGCGAATACTGTCCCATAAATACCGACCCCGCATTGTTAAGGCAGCCGAGATATTTCATAGGATCGTTCACCTGTATCTCCAAATGCTCGGGTGCAAGGGAATTTGCCAGACTTACCGCACTTTCCATATTTTCAAGCACAATCACAGCCCCGAAATTCTCCAAAGAACTCTTTATAATATCCTTTCTCGAAAGCTCTTCCACCTGCCTCGACAGCTCATCTATGGTCTTATCGGCAATTTCCTCCGACGTAGTAATGAGTATAGCGGAAGCCAGCCTGTCATGCTCCGCCTGGCTCATAAGGTCTGCGGCAAGATATACGGGATTTGCCGTCTCGTCCGCTATAATAAGTATCTCACTGGGCCCCGCAATAGAATCAATGTCAACGCTGCCGTAAACCATCTTCTTGGCAGTCGCCACAAAAATATTTCCCGGTCCCACAACCTTGTCAACCTTAGGCACACTTTCCGTGCCGTAAGCCAGCGCCGCACTAGCCTGCGCGCGCCCCGGCAGGAAGAGACTGTCAACTCCCGGAAGAGG
>CAMWLD010000387.1 GCA_947175005.1 uncultured Ruminococcus sp.
TTTCATATGAGGACAAGAAGGCATATATCGTAAACACCGACGAGACCAAAGAAACCTTTACTATTGAAGAACTTGCAAAAAAAGAATAAAATCGGTTTGCAAACAGTACCCGTCAAATCATAATGTTTCCAAATAGATAATTATTACTGCATTGGAGGATATTATCATGATAAATTAAACTGTTATATATCGTACCCGATTCAAAATTCACAATAAAGGAGTTTTAAAAAAATGAAACAATCATTAAACGGCACATGGAGGCTTTTCCCTGCGGACAGTTCGGGGCGTTACGATATTCCGGCAGAAGTTCCCGGAACGCTCTGCGGTGCAATGATAAAGGAAAAAATGCTTGACAATCCCTACTATCGGGAAAACGAGCTTACCGCCACAGATATAAGCCGTGACAGCTGCGTTTTCGACCGCCGCTTTGACCTTGACGAGGAAATAATAGGCTCGGATAAGATACTGCTGAAATTCTACGGGGTCGACACACTCTCCGAGATCATTTTAAACGGCATTCCCGTGGGCAACACAGACAATATGCACCGTGAATATGTTTTTGACATTACCGATATTGTCCGCCCCACAGACAACCGCCTTATGGTGGCTATAATGTCCCCCACCCTGTTCATTGAGGAACGGAACGCCTCCGACCCTCTTTGGGGCGTATCCTCCACAATGGCGGGCTATCCCCATATCCGCAAGGCTCATTATATGTTCGGCTGGGACTGGGGTCCGAAGCTACCCGATATGGGAATATGGCGTGATGTGGAAATCATCGGCGTTAAAGGCGGGCTTATCGACAGCCTCTACGCCGTGCAGGATCACAGCGCTGTGCAGGGTCACAGCACGGTTTCCGAGGGAACAGTGGATATCGACCTTGAGATAGTCCTGTCGGATATTTCCGATAAAAAGCTCAAAGTAAACGTTATACTTACCGACCCCGACGGCAACGCTGCCATTGTCTCCGAAAGCTTTGCGGGTGAGGAAAAGAAAAAGCACATTTCCCTTAAAATAGAAAATGCCCGCCTGTGGTATCCGAGAGGCTACGGCGAACAGCCGCTTTATAACATCAAAGCGGTGCTTATTAATGAGGACACCGAAGAAGAATGCCACAGTCGGGAGATGAACATAGGTCTGCGAACCGTTTCCCTTTCGAGGGAATCCCTTGAAAGCATGGGTGAGACAGGAGAGGAATTTGCCTTTACCGTCAACGGACTGAAAATATTTGCCATGGGTGCAAACTATGTTCCCGAAAATCAGCTTATAGGAAAACGCAGCAGAAGCAAGACCGAAAAGCTTTTAAAGCAGTGCTGCCTTGCAAATTTCAATATGATAAGAGTATGGGGCGGAGGCTTCTATCCCGACGATCATTTCTATGACCTGTGCGACCAAATGGGATTACTGGTATGGCAGGACTTTATGTTTGCCTGCTCGGTCTACAAGGCGGACAGAGACTTCTGCGAGACGGTAAAGCGTGAAGTGATAGACAATGTAAAGCGGATAAGGAATCACCCTTGCCTTGCCCTTTGGTGCGGCAACAACGAGATAGAGTCCATGTGGCAGTACTGGGGCATAGACGCGCCCCCCGAATACAAAAAGGACTATCTGCGGCTGTTTGAGGTGCTTATCCCGAAGGTGCTCCATTTCTACGACCCCGTGACAAACTACTGGCCGTCCTCTCCCTCTTCGGGAGGCAGCTTTGCAGACAGCGGCAGCCTTGAAAAGGGCGACGCCCATTACTGGGCTGTATGGCATGACCTGAAGCCATTTGAGGAATATTACAATTACAAATTCCGCTTCTGCTCCGAATTCGGCTTTGAGTCCCTGCCCTCAATAAAAACCATACGCACCTTTGCGGAAAAGGGTGATCTTAACCTTTGCAGCCCCGTAATGGAGCTTCATCAGAAATGCGAACGGGGTACGGAAAAGATCATGTATTACCTTGCCCAGATGTGCCACTATCCCTACAGCTTTGAGGGACTCATTTATGCCACCCAGCTGGTACAGGCGGAGGCTGTCAGACTTAATGTGGAGAATATGCGCCGCAGTCGAGGGGTCTGCATGGGCTCTCTCTACTGGCAGGTTAACGACTCCAACCCTGTTATCTCCTGGTCGTCCATTGACTTTTTCCACCGCTGGAAAGCGCTCCACTATGCGGCAAAGCATTTCTATGCCCCCGTGCTGCTTTCCTGCGACACAAAGAACCCCGATGAAATAAAGATGAACATTTCCTCCGAGCGCACAGACGAGGTTTCGGGAACTGTCCGCTGGCGCAGCAGAAATGCGTCCGGCAATGTTATCGCCCAGGGGTCACAGGAGGTAACAGTGCCTCCCATGTCCTCAGGGAATTTTATTACCCTTACCCCCGAAATGACAAAGATAACCCCCGATATGCGTGACAAGGCTTATATCGAATATTCCCTCATTGAAAAGGGCATACGCCTCAGCGGCGGCACTTGTATGCTTACAGTTCCCAAGAAATTCCGCTTTAAGAATCCGAAGCTTTCCTTTACCGTTTTCGAGGCAGGGAACAAATTCAAGATCGAGACCGCCTCGGACGCCTTTGCCA
>CAMWLD010000388.1 GCA_947175005.1 uncultured Ruminococcus sp.
GTGTATAATTTAAATAATGTAAATTTTGGATAAAGAATAGAAAATATTTTTTAAGGTTAATATGATAACTTGAAACCGAAATTTTCGACAAAGTGTAAATCGGAGAGGATGATTAGATGGATTCTGTGACCGAGCTTGCCCCTGATTCTCAGATTGCTGTCATAAGCGAAAAGGATATAAAAGACAAAATATATTTCATAAGAGGACAGCAGGTCATGCTGGATTTCGAGCTTGCCGAAATATATGGGTATACGACAAAGGCCTTTAATCAACAGGTAAAAAATAATATTAAAAGATTTGATGAAGAAGATTTGCGTTTTCAATTATCCGATGAAGAAGTAAGCGAACTATCGAGGTCAAAAATTTTGACCTCGATGCAGACAAAGGGTACAAAAGGCGGAAGAACATATAACCCATACGCTTTTACCGAACAGGGAATTTATATGCTGATGACGGTATTAAAAGGTGAACTGGCCATAAGTCAAAGCAAAGCGTTGGTTCGTACATTCAAAAGAATGAAAGATATGATCTTATCGGACAAAATGCCGTTTGGCGGCAATGTTATAGAAAGTATCGCATATCAGACCATGCAGAATTCCAAAGCTATTGCCAAAATCGAAGAAAATATGATTACTAAAGCCGACCTCCCCGATATAATAAAAAACTTTGGATTTTCAGAAAATCAAACGGAACATCTTATCGTCAACGGTGATATTGTTGAAGCGGCGCTTGCATATAAACATATATATTCAAAAGCAAAATCAACGATTTACATAATTGATAACTACATAGGACTAAAAACCTTGCACCTGTTTAAGGATGTAAGCAGCGCAGTTAAAATTACCGTATTCAGCGACAACTTAGGAGGGGGACTTACCAAAAGTGAATATATTGATTTTAACAAGCAGTATGGACTGTCTGTTGATTTTAAGAAAACAATGGGCATTTTTCACGACAGGTATATAGCCATTGACTTTAATACAAATTCCGAGAAAGTTTACCATTGCGGTGCTTCATCGAAGGACGCAGGCAATAGAATTACAACGATATCGCTGTTATCGGACAAATCGGCATATCGGCAATTATTCGGCAGTCTGCAAAGCAATCCTATGTTAAAGCTCAAATAAAGCCGCCGGCACATTATTTCCTTGTAAGCTATGATCTTAGCGGCTAAAATAAATAAAGCAACCCAAAATTTATGATCGGGAGGAAATTAAAATGAAACCTATCACAGTCAAAAAACTCAAAAAGGAGTACAGCCGTTTTGTCTGGCAGACAAACTCCAATGAAATTTTCACCGAGGAAATGACCCTGTTCACTCTTACATCTCCCGGGGCGACCTATGCCTTTGCGGCTTTGGAGAGCGGTCATCTGGCACACATTTACTTCGGCAAGAGGGCGGATGATGAGGACCTTTCCTATCTGCTGCGGCTGGACGAAAACCCCTGGACGCCCAAGGTAAATGAGCGTGACATGGGCACGTTTATGGACACCACGCCTTTTGAATATCCCTGTCACGGGATAGGCGACTACAGAGAGCCTGCGGTAATGCTCATGGATAACAAGGGAATGTCGGCGCTTGACCTGCGGTATGTTTCCCATGAGATAATTCCCGGGAAGACTGTGCTTTCACAAAAGCTGGAGGACTGCGAGATTCGTCTGCCTGCCACCTTTGCGGAGAACGGTGAGGCGGAGACGCTGGCTGTTACCCTGGAGGACAAGCGCACGGGACTGCGGGCGGTGCTTTATTACACGGTATTTACGGAGCTTGATGTTATTGCAAGAAGCGCACGTATCATAAACAAGGGCAGCGAGGCGGTAGACCTAAGACGGGTAATGTCCGCCTGCGTGGACTTTGACAATGACGGATATGATCTTATCACCCTCAACGGCTCATGGGCAAGAGAGCGTGTAATGGAGCGGTGCAGGCTGCACCACGGCAAGCAGGGTGTGGATTCGGTAAAGGGCGAGTCCTCACATCAGAACAATCCTTTTGCGGCGCTTGTTTCCCACACGGCGGACGAGGATATGGGCGAGGCTTACGGCTTTAACCTTGTTTACAGCGGCAATTTCTTTTTACAGGCGGAGGTCACTCAGCATAAAAAGACCCGCTTTGTTATGGGGATAAATCATTTTGATTTTTCATGGCGTTTGGAGCCCGACGCAGAGTTTACCGCGCCCGAGGTAATAATGGTTTATTCCGCTGAGGGTATCGGTAAAATGTCCCGCACGTTCCATGACCTTTACAGGCAGCACCTTATAAGAGGCGAATACAAGGACAAGCGCCGTCCCGTGCTTATAAACAACTGGGAGGCTACTTATTTCGGATTTGATGAGAACAAGCTGATAGACATTGCGAAAGAGGCTTCCTCTCTGGGCATTGAAATGCTGGTAATGGACGACGGCTGGTTCGGTCACAGGGATTCGGACAACAGTTCGCTGGGGGACTGGTTCGTTTACGATAAAAAAATTCCCGGAGGCCTTGCGCACCTTGTGGACGAGGTCAATAAGCTGGGAATGAAGTTCGGCTTATGGTTTGAGCCGGAAATGATCTCTCCCGAC
>CAMWLD010000389.1 GCA_947175005.1 uncultured Ruminococcus sp.
CCATTATTTATGCGGCGGGGGCTTATCATGGGAAGCTGGGTCTGGAGAGGGAAGAGGAACTGCGGGGCAGAGGGGTTTCCTACTGCGCCACCTGTGACGGGACGTTTTACAGGGGAAAGAAAGTTGCGGTCATCGGGGGCGGCGACACGGCTTTGAAGGATGCGTTATATTTATCGAAGATATGCGAAAGGGTAACGCTTGTTCACAGGCGGAAGGAATTCAGGGGGCAGGAGAGATATTTGCGAAGCTGCGAGGAGACGGAAAATATTGAGATAATCCGCGGGGCGGTATGCGAAGAGATATACGGAGAGAAAAAGGTTACGGGGATAGGACTGATAAAGGATAACGGCGCGGGGGTATATGTTCAGTGCGACGGGCTGTTTATTGCGGTGGGTATGGTCCCCGAAACGGAGGTCATGCAGGGCTTTTGCGATATGGACAAGAATGGGTATATTATTGCGGGAGAGGACTGCGTTACGTCCGCTCCGGGGATCTTTGCGGCGGGGGACGTAAGGACTAAGGAGTTCAGGCAGATCGTTACTGCTGTGGCGGACGGGGCTAATGCGGCTCGCTCGGCGGCGCTGTATATTCTGGATATGGAAAAGCCCGAGGTAAAGGATGAGGAGGAGTGAGGGGCTTACTCAAAGAGGCGGTATTGTTTGCGGAGTGAAAACTGCAATGTTTCATAAAGTGATTTGATCGGCGATAAATAAAACGAAAAAATGGTGAACGGTTATGAAAAAGCGGGGTCTGTCCATTGGGATATCAATATTTTTTCTGCTCTCGGGCTGTTCGCAGAATTCGGCGCAGAATTCTGCACGTGCTGTGATCTCGGAGAGTGTATTTGAAGTCTCGGAAACAAATGTTACCGGGGGTGTGGAGCAATTAACGGAGCAAATTCGGGACGTGGAGACTTTTTCCGGGACGGCATTGGAGGAAGCGTCGGGAAACGGTGAAATAAGCGGGTTTATAAATGCTATGGAAAAGCTGTCGGGTTTGGGAGACGGAATGCTGTATGATTTCGATTTCGATAATATTCCCGAAATTGTGGCTTTTGATTACGGTATGGAGGACACGTTTTACAGCATTTTTAAATACAGCGGCGGCGAATTTTTGAATTTGGGCGAGATGAAAAGCTGTAATGAATGCTTGTTTACGAATAATTCGGCGCACATTGATCTGTATCACGATAATAAAAGCGGTGAATTTTTCTACTGCGCAAGTTCGGTCGATTTTGTAAAAAACAACAGTGAAGAGGCCGGCGTTTACGGATTTAATGGGGGTAATTTATACAGATACGAATTTACGGAAAACGAAATGACAAAATCGGTCATGGTTAGCTTATGGGAAAATTCAGATGATGAAGAAGCGTTGGAGGCGTATTTACAGGATTGCGAAAACGCTTTGAGCCAATTTGAAATGATAGGGTCTGCGGTATTTGAGCCGTTATGGACGGGTGCGGATATAAGAGACGGGACGTACAGGGATATTGTCAGATATGAACTGGAAAACAGGTACGGCTTTGGGGGTAACGGCAATGAAAAAAATGACGGTTTATATATAAATACTCCCGTTATTTTTTCGGCATATTGTTTTGATGAAAAATACCCGGAGCTTGCTGATAAATCGCTGGTTCTTGAAATGACGGAGGGTACATATGATAAGGGACGGGAGAATTATGACGGTATATGGCAGGGGGAGTTTCGTTTCAGGCTGACAGAGAGCGGCATGGATTCGCATTATGAGGCGTTTGACAGTGACATTTTAAGCAGTCCGATGAATTTATCCTTTAACGGGCGGTTTGAACTTACGGTAAATGATTATAATGATGACGGATACCCCGATTTTGCAGTAAATCAGTGGGATTCATTATCGGGGGGAACAGACTGTTATTTATTTACTGTAAAGGAAAACGGAACTGTAAAAAGTATGGACATAAAGGCGGGGGATAGGGAAAGTCCGTCATTATGGCTGCCGAAGGATTACAGGGGGATATACTCTCCCGATTTAATAATGGAAGGCGGCAATTGTTTCGGAGTATCATTTTTTACAAGCGGAGGGGTCACGGAGAATGATATTCCTTTGATACCGGGCGGCGTTATTGATGAATGGTTCGCCGAACATGAAGATCGGGCGGTTTCCGAATTTACTTTGAAAAACATTTATATGTGCGAGGGGGAAAGCGTTACATTAAAGGAACAGCAGATATTGGAGGGTGACGGGAGTATTTGGTATACAAGCCGTATTGGGGAGGAGCGATGAAAAATTATGAGTTCATTGCAGGGGAAATGAGGAAATGTTTAGCAAAATAAGATACTGCCGTTTAAATGCGTGCGGTGTCTGAATATAATATTAAAAAAGGTGGAATCAATATGTCTAAGGAATATGAAAAGCTTGAAAAATGCATGGAGGTTTTTAAGGAGAAGATCGACTTTAAGCCGGAGATCGCTCTTGTGCTGGGGTCGGGGCTGGGGGCTTTTGCAGATGAGATAGAGGCAGTGCAGACACTTGATTACGGGGAGCTGCCCGGGTTTCCCATGTCCACGGTGGAGG
>CAMWLD010000390.1 GCA_947175005.1 uncultured Ruminococcus sp.
GTGAGAACACCGTCCTTCAGGTCTATGCCGCAGTTCCATGACTGGTCAACGGTTGCATTGCTGCCTACGGAAATTTTAGCAGTCCAGCCGTTCACAACGCCCTTGCCGTTATTTTTTATCGTGCCGTCGATCTGGGAAAAATCGTTTGTGCCGTCATTCCAGCCGTTTGCGCTGCCGATTATCAGCTCCACATCATCGGAAGCCTTTTCTTCGGAGGTCTTCTTTGCGGTAGTCTGGACAGGTTCATTTGCAGTTGTCTGTACAGGCTTATTCTCGGGTGCGGCTGTTACAGCCTCTGTTTTAGCTGCCTCGGTCACATTGGGAGTTGTCGTTTTCTCGGTGGTTTTGTTTTCGGCTGCTTTTTTTGTTTCGGCGGGCTTTGTTTCCGAGGGCGCTTTTGTACTCTCCGGTTCGTCGGATTCATCGTCCTCTTCACTTTTCTCGGTTACTGCCGAGGCTGCCGCCGCCGTGCTTGCTCCCCCGCCTCCGTATGGGTCGTAGGAATCGTCCAATGGGTCGTAATTTTCGCCGAAAATATCCGCGTCCGTTGCCTCGGCGGTTTCAGAAATTTCTGTGACTTTTTCGGTAGTCTGCACCTCGGAAATTTCCTTGGGGGGATCTTCCTTCTCTCCTCCGCAGGCTGTCATGGAAAAAATCATTACAGCTGCCGTTATCCCCGAAAGTATGCGCCTTTTATTGATCGGTTTCATCTGCCCAAATTCCTTTCATATTATATTTTTGCTCTGAAATAGGAAAACGCCTCATAACATATTTAATGTTTTCGTTATCATTTGTTATAACATATCAATTTAATTATACCACACTATTTCGAAAAATGCAAGAATTTTCATAAAATTTTCCCTCAAAACCTGCCCGCTAAACGGTTGCCGCCACGGCGCAAATAATTTTCTTTGCCCCGAGCTTTTCCTTTAAAAGCCCTGCGCAATAATTCAGAGTTGAACCTGTAGTCAGAACGTCATCCACCAAAAGGACGGTTTTGCCCTTTGCAATGTCGGTGTCAAGGGGAAAATACTGGGTCGTCACGGCCTCGTGCCGTTCCTCGGCGGAAAGGTCATGCTGGGAACGGGTGACGTTTTTTCGGATTATAAGCCCGATGTTTACGGAAATGTTCGTGCCCTTGATTATGGCCTTTGCCAGCAGTTCCGCCTGGTTATAGCCTCTTATGCGGAGGTTCTTTTTCGCCATAGGGACAGGAACGGCAAGATTGATCTCCGGAAGAATGCCCATTATTTCAAGGCGCTTGGCGATAATTCTGCCGTAGAGGTCAATGGCGGCTGTTTCGCTTCGGAATTTCAGCTTGTAGACCGAGTCCTTGACTCCGCCCGAATAATAGGTTGCGGGCACACACAGGTCGTATTTCACGCCCTTTTCGCAAAGGCAACCTTTCATAATGCTTTTGCCGCAGCGGGGGCAGATGTTTTCATCCGCCCAGAGGGTCTCATTGAAACAGTCCTCGCAGCACAGGCGGTCATAGGGGATAAAATCATCACAGAACGGGCAGCGTGAGGGGAAGATAAGGTCGGCAAGATACGCCCTTATGCCGCCTCTAATAATGATCTCTGTTTCTGACATATCCTCACGCTCCTTCCGTTTATATAAAATTCTTTTGTCAAATTGCATTTTGCAAATTGCACAAAATTTTCCATGTAAAAATGTGCAATAAGAAGAAATTTGCAAAGTGCAAAACATTATGTGTAAAGCTATTGACATTTGCAATATGTTATGATATAATAAAATTACAGAGCGCAAAAGCAGCAAGGCAAAAGGCTATATCATTCATTTGCAAAATGAAATTTAAACAGCCTTTTGCCATAGTGAGTTAGCTATTGAGCGCCCGTTTGCCTATATCTTTTCTGTAATGGGCGTTATCAAAGGAGATGTTGCCCACTGCCTTATATGCTTTGTCAAGGGCGGATTCAAGGGTGTCCCCTGCGGAGGTAACGCCAAGGACACGGCCGCCGTTTGTGAGGAAATTGCCGTCCTTATAGGCTGTGCCTGCGTGGTAAACGAATGCGCCGTCTGTCTGTCCCATGTCGTCAAGTCCGCTTATGGGCAGACCCTTGGGGTAGGACTGCGGGTAACCGCCGCTTGCCATAATAACGCAGGCGCAAGCCCCTGTTTTCCATTTGATCGGGGTTTCCGACAGTGTGCCCTTGCAGACTGCCTCGAAAATATCACACAGATCGCTGTCCAGCAGGGGCAGGACTACCTGGGTCTCGGGGTCGCCGAAACGGCAGTTGTACTCTATCACTTTGGGCCCTTTGGGAGTTATCATAAGCCCGAAATAAAGGCAGCCTTTGAATGTGCGCCCTTCGGTGTTCATGGCGTTCATGGTGGGCAGGAAGATCTTTTCCATGCATTCCTTGGCGATATCCTCGGTGTAGCAGGGGTTGGGGGCTATTGTGCCCATGCCGCCTGTATTAAGGCCTTTGTCGCCGTCAAGGGCACGCTTGTGATCCATGGAAGATATCATGGGGACAAGGGTCTTGCCGTCGGTGAAGCTGAGGACGGAAACCTCGGGGCCTGTGA
>CAMWLD010000391.1 GCA_947175005.1 uncultured Ruminococcus sp.
GCGCGGCTTATCTATCATCTGCCCACTACCCTTTGCGAAACATTCTTACAGGAGGTTTTCAAGAAAAATTCCATTGAATCGCTGGATCATGAAACACTGTTCACCATTCAGAAATTTTTCGAGAACAGCCTGAACGTTTCGGAAACATCAAGAAAGCTTTTCGTTCACAGAAACACTCTTGTTTACAGGCTTGAAAAGATAAAGAAGCTTACGGGGCTTGATCTGCGTGAGTTTGACCATGCGATAATTTTCAAGATCGCTCTTATGGTAAAGA
Source organism: uncultured Ruminococcus sp. (assembly GCA_947175005.1). Classification (GTDB taxonomy): domain Bacteria; phylum Bacillota; class Clostridia; order Oscillospirales; family Ruminococcaceae; genus Huintestinicola. The sequence continues at coordinate 275 of CAMWLD010000391.1, forward strand.
AATACCTTTCGGCAAATCCCACAAAGTTCTGATGAACTGTACTCCCCTGTTTAAAGGGCAGCGGGATAACTGCTGTGTTTCATAAATAAAAACGCCGGATAAAAATACAGGTGCGTTTTTGAAAAATGCGAAAAAGGACAACAAGACTGCTTTAAGAGAATGCTGTGAGATCGGCTGTAGAAAAGATCGGACGGCGCTCCCTTAATAATACTGTTTATTAGGTCTACAAGGGGGCAGTGGGGTTCTACTGCCCCTTAGAATTTGCCTTTTATGACAGAAATGTGTTGCCGGGGTGACAATGTTTTCACAGAAAAATATTTTCGCAGAAAACACGGTCTCAAGATTTGGCAGTCACAAAAGCTGCGGCGTCCATAAGAGCCGACCCGCAGAAAATAATGCCCCCTGTACTGTGTACACAATGTACTTTGTAAAAAATGTGCTTTGTGCACAATGTACTTTGTACAAAAGAGGGCGTAAAATAACCGGCTCAATTTTTCAGGCGGTGAATTTAATTTGGTTGAGATAAATAATGTTTCGGTTACATATGACGGCGTGGAGGCGCTCAAGGACGTTTCCCTGAAAATAAACGACGGGGAATTTGTCTTTGTGGTGGGCGAAAACGGCGCAGGAAAAAGTACGCTCATAAAGCTGCTTATAAGAGATGTGAAGCCCGACATAAAAAAGGGCACGAAAAGCTCTATGTTTGTAAACGGTTTCGACCTGGTGCAGCTCAAGCAGCGGAGAGTTACCGAGCTGCGGCGGACTATCGGGTTCGTTTTCCAGGATTACAAGCTTATACCGAATTTAAGCGTTTACGACAATGTGGCGTTTGTGCTGCGGAGCATTGACGCGCCCAACCGTTACATAAGAAAGAGAGTCCCGCAGGTAATTGCACTTATGGGGCTTAAAGATAAAATAAGAAGTATGCCTCACGAGCTTTCGGGCGGCGAGCAGCAGCGTGTTGCCATTGCAAGGGCATTAGTTAACAATCCGCAGCTTATTATTGCGGACGAGCCTACGGGAAACCTTGACCCGAGGACATCTGCGGAAATGCTGGTAATGCTCAAAAAGATCAATGCAAGGGACACCACGGTGCTGGTGGTCACTCATGAGCACGAGCTGGTGAAAAAGCTTGGGGGCAGGCTTGTTACCTTAAAGCGCGGAGAGATAGTGTTTGACGGGTACATTGAGCCGGAGGTACACCATAAAAAGGAGGCGTCGACTGTATGAGAGCAAGCAGCGCTGTCTACCTTTTCAAGCAGGGTATACGCAACATTGGCACTAACCATATAATGAGCATTGCGTCCTTCTTCATTCTGACGGTCTCCCTTTTGCTGATAGGGTTCACGGCTATTTTCTATGCAAATATAAACACCTTTATCACGGACATTGAGGGAAAAAACGAGGTAATAATTTTTCTTGATGAGGAAGCGGACGATGAATATATTGAGCAGCTGGGCGAGAAGCTGAAAAACACGGACAATATTTCGGGGGTCTCCTTTTATTCAAAGGAGGAGGCTTTTGAGGACATTAAAAAGGACATGGTAAATGCGGAGGATATTTTCGGATATATAGGGGATGAAAGTCCTTTGCCGGACGCGTACCGCATAAAAATAGACGACGTTAGCCGTATGAGCAACACACTTTACACCATAAACGGCTTTGACCACATTGAAAAGGTGAAAGCGCCCTATGATTTTGTAAACATTCTGACGGGGCTGCGGAGCATTATTTCGGTTATACTGACGGTCATTCTGCTGCTGCTGATCGTGGTAAGCCTTATAATAATTTCCAACACCACAAGGGCAAGCGTTGACATAAGGCGGCGTGAGATAGACATTATGAAATTCGTGGGAGCGACCAACACCTTTATAAAGATTCCCTTTTTTGTGGAGGGGTTTGTGATAGGTCTTGGTGCGGGCACGGCTGCGGTGCTGATAACCTGCTTCTTCTACGACAAGCTGGTTACGCTGCTTAGCACGGAGACTACTCTGCTTGCGGCGGTGGGGTCTAATGGGTTTATTCCGCTGGATTCGTTCCTTAAATATATTATTCTGGGATATCTTGTATCGGGCGCTGTTATAAGTGCGGCGGGGATAGTTCACAGTACGAGGAAATATGTTAAGGTGTGAAATAGAGGTTAGAAGTTAGAGGTAAGAGGTTAGATTCAAATAATGCATACAAGAGCAGAAGACTTCAGTAAAGGAGGCGGCGGGGCAGCTTATGGACGGACATATGGAGCTTCCGATAAAACTTGAAAGCGCTGTAA
>CAMWLD010000392.1 GCA_947175005.1 uncultured Ruminococcus sp.
ATATTATAAATGCGCTTACGGATTTATGGTAAATTTCAAGAATAGCCTCCGAGTCAGCCACCGAGATAAGCGCCCACCTATGCTGCCTGAATGCAGAGCCTGCGCTGTACAGATTCATATCCACGATACTTCCCACCGTAGGGGATTTTGTATTATAGAAGTTCATTCCGTCCTCGTTCAGAGCCGTTTTGTCAAAGACTGTGTCCTCCGATACCAGTCTTGCATACGCCGCACCGCTGTATACCTCTTTGCCGTATAAGCTGTCGTTGTTTGTATCTGCGCCTATGATATAGCAGGCGCTTTCATTAAGAAAATCGTTTGTGGGGATACTGCTCATAATGCTTTTTTCAAGCAGACCTATACCAATAACGCCATAGACCGTGCCGTCCTTTGCCGTCAGCGGCATTGTATATTTCATACTTGCGGAGGCGGAACGGGAGATACGTGAAAATCCGCTCCAGTAGCCGCAGCTTTTCGCATTAAGGCTTTCCTTGCTTTCAAAAGCCTCTATGGGAATCTCAAAAAAGCTGAAGTCATTATCGGGGGACATGGAAGTGTACAGCGACCATTCAAAGTCCATTGTTATATCGAGGCGGCGGGCAACATCCGCATTTCCCGCCTCAAGCAGCAGATCCCCATTATCCTGTACGGTGGAGTATGTATCGGTATCGCGAACATAAAAGCCCGTAAGCTTATTTGTATCCTCTGTCATATAAAGCTCGCCCGTGTTCAGGTAGATAAATGCGTCATTTACACCCGAGCGCCGCAAAAGCGATACTATGGATTCCGAGGTTTCTTCAATAATGCGCTTGTTGAGCTCCTTATCGGTTTTTATTGCCGAGGGTTCCTTGCCCTCATCCTTTAAAATATTCTCAATAATATCATTCACTTCGCTCGCCGAGCTGTCAACATACATTACCCGCTGATTGAGAAAATTTTCAATATATGCTGCCCTGTTGCGGGTCTTTTCCGCAAGCATATTGTAGGCATAGCGCCTTGTTTGGGTCAGAACCCCTCCCGCAAACATCATCACCACGAAGGTCAGAAGCTGCAAAAAGGCCAGCAGAGCCATCATAGCGCTCATTTTTATAAAAAGAGGGTGCTTTCTGCCGGTTGTTTTTTTATTCCCTTTCAAAGCGCTCTCCTCCTTAATTTGTCCGTGTTTTGGAATTTAAAATGTCGGATCAAACATTCAAAGCCGTTTCCAGTCCCTCAAACCATTTGTCAAAGGCCTCGTCGCTTATATATTCGGCAAGAACATCTTCACGGCTTTCGCCTGCGGCTATTCTGTCGAATGCTGCTGCATGATCGTCCTTAACGGTGGATTCCATATAATTTTTAAGAGCCGAACGGAACTCTGAGGATTTGCCAAAGGGTTTCGCAGCATAAAGCCCGTAGTTATTTACCTCGTCCATTGCGGTAACAAGGGTATTATGCATGGTAGAGCCTATGGAATGCTCCTCCTGCGAAATAATATTGTCAAGCTGCTCCTGTGAGTTTGCAGCCTTTTTAACGGGAAGATAGCCCGAATCAACCGCAAAGCCTATATTTCTTTCCGTTTCCGCAAACCATTTAAGGAATACCGTGCAGGCGTATTCTGTCTTTTCGTCCGACTTGGTAACGGACATACCCGCCCCCTGCTGAACGGCATAAGCTTCCGTATTCTCAAAATTCGGCAGACTAAGCACTGTGTTTTCTATGGGATAAACGGTATCGTCGCTTAAAGTGACCTCGTTCGGATAATACGCAGCGCCTGTGGTGGAGCACACCAATGCAATGACCTTGCCCATTTTGGCGTCGTCGCTCCTGAAGCGGCCGTCTGCGGTAAAATAGCCCTTGACAAACGGAACATAGTAATTTTCCCAAAGGCGCTTTACTGTCTCCTTGTCAACGGTGGGTGTGGTTTCGCCGCTTTCGGCTATCAGAGGATTGCCGAGCTGCTTTGCGCCTATAAGCATATAGTTCTCCACAGAATCACGTCCGAAGAAAGGCTTGCCGTCATCGGGAATATCGGGAGTAAGCGCATCTGTATAATTATAGTATTTCTCGGAGACCTCCACGAGGGACTCCCAGGTTTTGAGATCATCATAGGAAACGCCCTCGGCGCTTGCAAATTTTTCCCAGTCGGTGCTGTTGACTATCATTATCTCGGTGCTTTTTGCGGTGGGGAAAATTTTAAGGGTATTTCCGTCAAATCTGCCCTCCTGTATGTAGTTATCCACATATTCGGAAAGCTCCTCCTCGGTGAAATACTGCGAAATGTCGGCAAGCATACCCATTTGGTCAATGATAAATGCATTGTCGGCATAGCAGCCGAATATGTTGGGAGCCTCGTCTGCGCCGGGTTCTTTATTCAAAGAAGCCATTACGCTGTCCGCAAGCTCGTTTATGCTGTTTTTGGAAAAGGCCTGAACGATAATACCCTTTTCCATTCCCACGGTATCGTTGAATTCCTTTACCATTTGGTCAAAGCCTGTCTGCTGAACGCCGTTGTAATAATGCCAGACCGTGACAGTTACAGGCGAATTT
>CAMWLD010000393.1 GCA_947175005.1 uncultured Ruminococcus sp.
TGAATGCAAGGAAGCTGTAGCCTGCCAGAGATGTCATTGCAACGAAGTCCAGTACACCGAATACGCCTACGACTTCTTCCTTAGCAACAAGTCCCATGATAGTTGCAACTGCCGCTGTAGGATCGCCGAAACCGAGAGGTGCGAATATCCAGCAAACAGCCTCGCCTATCTTGCCGAGAACGGTGTCCGCAAGTTCAAGCTCTGTGCTGAATCCGAATGCGCCGTCTGCCCAGCCGAATGAACTTCCTGCCCAGATGATAACGGAGGAAAGCAGAATGATAGTGCCTGCCTTTTTAATGAACGACCAGCCTCTTTCCCACATTGAACGCATTACATTTCCAAAAGTAGGAAGATGATATGCGGGAAGCTCCATTACAAAGGGAGCAGGGTCTCCCGCAAACATCTTTGTCTTTTTCAGCATGATTCCCGAAACAACTATCGCTGCAATTCCAAGGAAGTATGCCGAGGGAGCGACCCACCATGCGCCGCCGAACAGAGCTGCCGAAATAAGTGCAATGATAGGCAGCTTTGCACCGCAGGGGATAAATGTTGTTGTCATAATTGTCATACGTCTGTCACGCTCGTTTTCAATTGTACGGCTTGCCATAATACCGGGTACGCCGCAGCCTGTGCCGATAAGCATGGGGATAAAGGATTTTCCCGAAAGACCGAAACGGCGGAAAATTCTGTCCATTACAAAAGCAATTCTTGCCATATATCCGCAGGATTCAAGGAATGCAAGGAATATGAACAGTACCAGCATCTGGGGAACAAAGCCCAGTACAGCGCCGACGCCGCCGATTATACCGTCAAGGATAAGGCTTGAAAGCCATTCTGCGCAGCCTATCTTTTCAAGTCCCGCTTCAACAACTACGGGAACGCCTACTATCCATATGCCGTAATATGCAGGGTCTATCTCTTCTTCCATAGCTTTAACGCCTGCGTCAACAGTTTCGGAAATGTCAAAGCCCTGTTCGATAAGCTCATCTGCATATGAGCCGTATGCCTCATCAAAATCGCCGAAGCTGCCGTCCTCGATAGCTCCAAGAACATCTTCTGCGCCTATGACTTCTGCTGTGGCAGCAGCCTGAACGGTAGCAATAACATCATCAGTAAAAATATTTTCGGCGGCAAAATTGTCCTGTGCTTCTTCATAAGCGGCAGTGCCTATGCCCAGCAAATGCCAGCCGTCGCCGAACAGACCGTCATTTGCCCAGTCTGTAAGAATTGTACCGACGGACGTTACCGAAACATAGTAAACAATTACCATGATCGCTGCAAAGATAGGCAGTGCAAGAATTCTGTTCGTAACAACCTTGTCTATTTTATCCGAAACCGTCATGCCGCCCCTGTTCTTCTTTTTAAGGCAGCCTTTTATTACCGAGGCTATGTATATGTAACGCTCGTTGGTGATAATGCTCTCGCTGTCGTCGTCCATTTCTTTCTCGGCAGCAGCAATATCGTGCTCAATATGAGCCTGCTTATCGGCGGGAATGTTCAGCATTTCGAGAACCTTTTCGTCCCGCTCGAATATTTTTATAGCGTACCAACGCTGCTGCTCCTCGGGAATATCATGCAGAACAGCCTCCTCAATATGTGCAATAGCGTGCTCAACGCAGCCGCAAAATTCATGTTTCGGTACAGACTTTTCACCAGACTTTGCAGCCTCTATCGCTGCTGTGGAGGCTTCCAGTATCCCTGTGCCTTTAAGTGCGGAAATTTCCACGACCTTGCAGCCAAGCACAGAAGCAAGCTGCTCTGTGTTTATATTATCGCCGTTTTTACGGACAACGTCCATCATGTTTACAGCGCACACAACAGGGATTCCCAGTTCCACAAGCTGTGTGGTAAGGTACAGATTTCTTTCAAGGTTTGTGCCGTCGATAATGTTCAGAATAGCGTCGGGACGTTCCCCGATAAGATAATTTCTCGCAACGACCTCCTCCAAAGTGTAAGGAGAGAGGGAGTAAATTCCCGGAAGGTCGGTGATTATTACGTCCTTGTGACCTTTAAGTCTGCCCTCTTTTTTCTCAACCGTAACGCCCGGCCAGTTTCCCACAAACTGATTTGAACCGGTCAGCGCATTAAAAAGCGTGGTTTTGCCTGCATTGGGATTTCCCGCAAGCGCGATCCTGATCTCCATATATGATTTATCCTTTCTGTAAGTTAGATTTATCTAACTCTATTAGTTATTGCTAACTTATGCACAAAAAATTTATCCGACTTCTATCATTTCGGCGTCGGCTTTTCTAAGGGAAAGCTCATATCCGCGAACGGTAATTTCAATAGGGTCTCCCAGCGGTGCGACCTTGCGGACATAAATTTCTGTACCCTTTGTGATACCCATATCCATGATTCTACGCTTTACCGCACCCTCGCCGCAAAGCTTCTTCACAGTGACCGTCTGACCTATTGCTGCGTTTTTTAATGTGGACATAAAATCAACTCCTTAAACCATAATTTTCTGCGCCATTTCCTTTGAAACAGCAACTCTCGAATCCTTGACGTTCACGATAACAT
>CAMWLD010000394.1 GCA_947175005.1 uncultured Ruminococcus sp.
ACATATAATGGTCGAAACTGTACTCATTTTTAAGAACGGTAAACTTTATCCCCGCTTCTTTGACTGCCGCCTTTACCCTTTCAACGTGCCTGTACATTGCGGGAAACTCCTTGTATGTATCGCACCAAATAACTTCATTTATCGGTTCGCCAAGCTCCATAAGCCGCAGGAGCATAGCCGTACTGTCTTTGCCGCCGGAAAAGGAAACTATTCTGTATTCTTCCATTTTTACCGCCCCCTGTTCGTGTTTTGTGAGGGCGTTTGATACTGTTCTTTAGCCTGGGCTGTCTTCGACAGCGCCGCCTTTATCTGAACCTTGTCCGACCACGCAGACATACTTTTTACTGCTTCAATAAATCCCTCGTTTTTCACTCCGTCAACGGTAACCGCAGAATTTTTTCCGTCAAACCTTGCGGAAAACTGTATTCCGTTTTTCTCGGCAAACTTGGAAATGTTATATGCAGTCTTGGCGTCAGTTCCGATGAAGGTTTTATTTTGGATTTTTCCGTATTCGTCCTTATTGTAGTAGGTCGGATTTTTCCTTTCGGGCTGCTGTGTCTGCTGCGAAGTATCAAAAGGCACTTCTGCGGCCGTTACTTCATATGCCGATAAATCGCTTTCCGCTGTATGCGCTGTCTGTTCGGGTTTTGGGGACATAAATTTCCTTTTAACGCTTTCTATAAAAGGCTTGTCCCGTTCTCCGTCAAGAGTTACAACCGATTTGTCGCCGTTGTACTTCACGGAAAACCGAATACCCTCTGCCTTTGCCTTCTGAGCGATCTTGTACGCCGCTGCCGCTGTAACGTTAAGGTAGAATTTATTTTCTATTTTTCCGTACTCGTCCTTGTTGTAATATTTGATCTCTGACTTGGTTTCGGCAGACTGTTCTTTTTTATCATTGGTCTGCTCGGTATTCAAAACGTCGGGAGTATCGCAGCCGTATGACTTGCATATTTTTGATATAAGGCTGTCGGCTGTTTCGGCGCTTTGAGGATTATTTGCGGCATAATCCTGCAAGGCGTCTGTAACACTGTAAAAATCATCTTGGTTCTTGCTTTCAAGGCAAGTAACTATACTTTCCTTTATTTTCGGTATTGCTTCGGTATTTCCTCCGCAAAGGAGTTCTGCCGCCTTGTCTGCAAGATAAGACTTGTAAATTTTAGGGTCATATACAACGACCTGATTACGACCGTTATTTTTTGCGTTGTAGGCTGCTCTGTCCGCTCTCGCCAGTTCTTCATCAAATACCTCTCGGATATTATCGGGAGTAACCTCAATATTAATGTTCGGACGTATATCGCAAACGCCCATTGATACGGTAACTTTGACCTCGGCGGGAGTATCGTTCTGCATTACCGTATGTACGGTATTTTCGATCTGTTCTCTGAGGCGTTCTGTAATATCTACAGCCTTTTCGGGAGCGCAGTTTAATATGATGACCATTTCCTCTCCGCCCATGCGGAAAGCGCAGTCAGCTCCGTCCCTTGTACCGCCACCCAGAACAGCGGCTACACCTTTAAGAATGGTATCTCCGGCCTCGTGTCCGTATGTATCGTTTACCGCCTTGAAATGATCTATATCGCACATAACGATACTGATAGGCTGTCCGTCATTTAGATTTCCGCAGAGTGTATTTTGAAGATACTCATTAAGTCCCTGCCTGTTTTTGAGATTGGTGAGTTCATCGGTAATACGCCCCTGATGTTCGTATTCCTTTTTCAAGGCAAGCTCGACTGTGTTCATTACCTGACTGCCCTTCTTAAAGCCCTCAAAGTCGCTTTTCTTAAAGCCTGTTTCCTTTTCGGCAACCATAACGCCTAAAGACTTTCCCTTTGACGTCACAAGAGGGATAACGGCCTCTTTCTGTTTGTTCTGTATCTTCTGCCCCACAAACGCTTTTTTGAGTTCCTCTGCCGATCGGGTGTCCTGCCAGTTACGATAATCGCCGTGAGAGAAAAACTTGTCTGTAGAGTTGTCATAACAGTAAAATGTTACTTTATCGCTGTTCGTAAGCTGTTTTGCAACACTTTCTATCTCGTCCATAGCCGTTTCTATGGACTGGCTCTCCGTTATTGCCGATACAAATTTGTTTATGGTATCGACCTGTTTTTCAAGAGAAGTAAACTTACTTTCCAATGCCGCATTCTTGCTTTCAAGAGCGGCTATGCGTTCAAGCATTTCCTTGATTTCCTGTTCATTCATTTTAAGACTTCCTTTCCTGTAGTTCCATACCCGGGAACTTTTATATTACATAACAGCAGTTTTCAAACGTGTAATCCTGCAATGTTTCCTTGCGCAGTTCTGCTTCGGCAAGCTCGTCAATACCTTTTTGGATATTGTCTATGTGCTGTGCAAGGAAATTATAGTATTCTGCCTTGGTTATCGTGTAGACCGCCTCGGAACAGTAATCCTCTCTTTCCTCGTCTGTGGTTTCGTATACGCCCTCAACGTCCGAAAAGTATTTTTCAAAAAACTCTTTCGTCCGTTCCTCGCCGTCAATGCCGTATATCCTTACGGT